>JAGQHH010000517.1 GCA_020431945.1 Cyanobacteria bacterium HKST-UBA02
AGGACCAGTCGATGATGAAGAACTTGCTGCCCCGCCTAACGATGTTTTCAGCATAGAGATCGCCGTGTACCAGGGAGATGGGCTCACCAGCCAGAGCTTCGGCGACTCTGCCGGCGATGGCAATCAGTCCTGATTCCCCGGCTCCGTCGATATTGCCCCATTCGGCTAGACTGCCTGACACGCCTCGGGCGAAGGGCTCGAAGTCGATAGGAGTGATGGTGCGGAGGATCTTGAGCGGTATCAGCTCGTCGACCCGGTATGAATAAGCGCGGTGCATCTTGGCCAGCTCTTCACCGAGCTTGGCGGCATCGTCGCCTTCCGCCCGGTCTTTGAGATAGACGGCACCCAGGTCCTCGAGAAACATCGCCGTCAAATCGCCATGGTGAGCTGTCATGAACAGCTGCGCCGAGGCGGATATGGACGGGATGAGGACACGCTGGTGCAGGTCCTGCTCGATGTCCCAGGGCGGCAGGACCAGTTTGTAGATGAGTGAATCAGGCAGGGCGTCCTCGAAGCAGAGGCGCTCGACGTAAGAAAAGTCCCGGTGGCGCAAGACCTGCCGCCGGGCAATCGGAATGTCCTTCCCGTAGAACTCTTTGAGCCAGGAAGCGAGCTTTTCCTCCGGAACCGGAGTGAGCAGTTTCAGGCTGGAGTCTTCCTTGTGGGGAGGCAAATGACAATACCCTGGAGAAGCGATGGCCACATTGTACCTGCGGCCAGGTCGCTCCAAACACATTGAACCGGCTCGGTGAACATCATTGTTTACCGCTCCGGGATTTCCACTCTGACAAGAACCTGAAAAGGAGATTACTATGGATAGTGGAGACGGTATTGACGGCGGATTCGACGCCGGTTTCGATGGCGGTTTCGACTCTGGCTACAGTGATCACTACGGTGGCATTGAAGCCATAGAAGGCGACGGCGGGCTCGATTCAGTGCCCGACGGCGACCTGGCCGCCCATGGTTTGATGCTCAGTTACGGTCACTGCGGCATGGACGGTATGGACTGTCATGCCGGCATCGGCCACGCTGACGTGAATTATCGCCCGGGCAGGCTCGAAGGGCTCTCCCGAAGGCAACGCGCGCTTCTCAAGAAGCTCGAGACGGACCCCATGCGGAGGTTCTTCGGTGTGCACGTGGCAAGCCACGGGTTCATCGACCTCATGCAGGAGTTCGCCAAGATCGCACAGGCGGTCGGCTGTCACCGAATCGATGATGTCATGCCGAACTTTGCTTCCACCAATACGGTGGAGCAGGAGCTGGCTGACTGGAATCGCTGGGTGCCGCCGTACACGCGGAAGGTCGTGCCTCTCGGCTGGTATCCCGGTGCTACCGGTACCACCCGGGTGCAGCGCCAGGTCTGGCAGCTCAAGAAGCCAAACACTTTCTTCCATCCCGATCCCGAGCCGTACCGGCTCTTCGATCGGTTCTCCAACACCCTTCTCGAGGTGATGATCGTCACCTGGTTCTACTCTGAGACCCTCGAGTACGAGACCCGCTTCCAGGTGGTGGTGAAGTCGTTGCCTGAATGGTGCGACCCGCTCGCCTCCTGGACCAATCGCAGGCGCTCGTTCTTCAAGCATCAGGCAGCTGCCAGGACCATTTCGGAACAGGTGCTGGAGCGGCTCAAGGCGGCTCCCCCGACCGATATCGCGGTGATGCTGAGGGATGAGGTTCGCCGGCGTCTCGAGGAAAAGGCGAAGGAGGAAGAAAGCAAAAGGCCTGCCGATCCGGCTACTCCGCCGAACGATGGTGGTGGCACGGATGGTGGCGACTGCGGCTGCGGCACGCCCGACCCGGTCGACACTGGCTCGACTCCGGTTGAGCCCGATCCTCGAAGCTGCATGGACGAAGCGGGCTCTGGCGCCGACGTGCTGGGGCTTCTCTTCAAGCGACCGGTCAAGAAGCCGGCCGAACAGAAGACCGTTTCGCCCCCGGTGACCACGGTCACCATCGAGGTTCCACCCCTGAGGGGGTGAGACACGCATGTTACGGGGCGGATCTCAGCGATGAGGTTCGCCCCGGTTTTTCAGGGGTGTTTCCCCTGAATCCGAAAACAACTCACCAAGAGGTGCTAAATGACGCAAAAAGACGACAAGACCACCGACGGCGCAGCCGGTTTCAAGGCTCCCGCCGTGCAGACCGGTTGCCTTGCCGCCCGTCTTCCGGAACATCCGGAGGCCGAGGCCTACAGGCATTTCTTTCTGACGCCGCCGGAGAAGAAGGACGGCGAAGACGACGATCCGGAGGACAAGCTCCACTATCGCTGCTACGGCAGCAAGTGCGAGCCCGACGCCTGATCCGTCACTGCCCGGCAGGACCACCCCGGTCCTGCCGGGCTCTTTCTCGTACAACGAAACACGAAATTACGGAGGCAATGATGGAATTCACCTTCTCCATCAATACGGCCGTGACCCTGTTGCTCAGCATCCTGGCTAACGGTTTTCTGATCGCCTATCTCTTTCCGAAGCTCAATGGCTTCACCTTTACCGGGAAATTCTGGCCGGAAGGTATTCTCTACGCCCTCGGGCTGGAGCTCACCGCCCTGGTCGTCAATCTCCTGGTCATGGTCGCGGTCATCGTGACTCTCGGGCTCGCGATTATCCCCCTGGCCTTTTTCATGATCTTCGGATTCTGGCTGATCAACGCCATCTATCTGAAGATCCTCGCCCACTGGTTCCCCCAGCACCTCAGAATCGACGGCTGGGTGCCGGCTATCATCGCCGGTCTCATCCTCATGGTGGTGGGCATGCTCCTGGGCGACCATTCGGTTGCCACGATTCATTACGACGTCCACTGATCGACGGCTGTTGAGTAACTTCAACTAGTCTTCGATCGAGGGAAGATCAGGTGGTCCGGTTTCGCATCTCCGCGATTCCGGGCCCCTTTCTTCTCTTCGTAAAGCTACGAAACAATATAGTATATATGGAGAGAAGAACAGGAGAAATTCTCTCTGGATATCAGGGCAGATAGAAAAACTCGAGAAA
>JAGQHH010000518.1 GCA_020431945.1 Cyanobacteria bacterium HKST-UBA02
TTCTCGATCTCGACGATGGCGTCATCGACGAGAACACCGATGACCAGAGCCAGTCCAAGAAGGCTCATGTTGTTCATGGTGAAGCCGGCAGCTTTCATGACGGCGAAGGTCGGTATCAATGAAAGGGGCATGGCAAGCGATGAAATGACCGCCGAACGCCAGTCCCTGAGGAAGAGCCAGACCACGAAGACTGCCAGCCCGCCGCCGATCAGCAGGGAGTCGATGGCGGCGTGATAAGACTGGTGCACATAGGTGGACTGGGTGCGGATCTTCTCGATCTCGATATCAGGCGGAATCGCCTTCTTCAACTCCTCGAGCTTGCTGTCTACGCCCTCCTCCACTTCCACCATATTGGCGCCGGTGCTGCGCACCACAGAGAAAGCCACCACCGGCTCGTTGTTGAAAAGAGCGAGCTGTCTCTGCTCGGAGCTGGCATCTTCGATTGTCCCCAGGGTGTCGAGCCTGGCCCATTTGTCGCCGGGTAGATTGATCCTGGTCTGGGCGAGCATTTGGGCTGTGGGCTGGCTTCCCAGGGTGCGCACCGTTTCTTCCTGGGCGCCTACTTCTCCGCGCCCGCCGGGCAGGTTGGTATTGACTGCCCTGACCTGATTGCTCACCATATCGGCGGTGACATTCATGGCTATGAGACGGTTGGGATCGAGGTTGACCCGGATCTCCCGGTCCACGCCACCGGCCCGCTGTACCTGGCCGACTCCTTTGACTCCGAGGAGGGCCCTGGACACGGTGTTGTCGGTGAACCATGAAAGCTCTTCCACCGAGCGCTTGTCCGACGACACTGAATAAGTGACGAAAGGACCGCCGACGAAATCGAGCCTCTGGACCACCGGCTCGTCGATGTCCCGGGGAAGCTGCGAGCGGATCTTGGATATCTCGTTGCGGACGTCGTTGACCGCCCGGTCGATATCGGTCTCGAGCTCGAACTCCACAGTGGTGATGGATGATCCTTCACTGACCGTCGAGGAGATATGCTTGACGTTGCCGATGCCGGCTATGGAGTCTTCGATCCTCCTGGTGATCTGGGTCTCCATCTCGGGAGGCGCTGCACCTACCTGGGTGACATTGATCGAGACTATCGGGATGTCGATATTGGGCGACTCGTCGATACCCACCGAGAAAAAGCAAACTATGCCGGCAATGGTCATGGTGAGGAAGAGGACCATGACCGGGACTGGATTTTGAATCGACCAGGCAGAGATGCGGCGGAGATTCATTTGTCTGTTCCGATCCTGACCAGGTCGCCGTCTTTGAGGAAGCCGCCGCCGGTGGTCACGACTTTCTCACCTTCTTTGAGCCCGGAGGCTACCTCGACAAACTCACCGGTGCGCTCGCCGGTTTTTATGTTGCGCGAGTAGACCTTGCTGTCTTTCTCGAGAACGAAAACAATCTTGCGACCGTCCTTGTCTATGACGGATACCGACGGCACAGTGAGGGCGCGGGTCTGACCGAGGTCGACATTACCGCTCACGAAAAGTCCCGGCAACCAGTCTTTGTCGAAGGGGATATCGATCCTCGCTCTTGCCATTCTGGTATCACGATTGATCAGGGGGCTGATCTCCCGGATCCTGCCGGTGACTGTTTTATCGGGAATGGCAGTGCTGGTGAAGGTGACTTCCTGGCCTGGCTCGATGACGCTGAGGTCTTGCTCCGGAATCTCGGCCCGGACCTCGAGCTGATTGTTCTTGACGATGGTGAAAAGATACTGGTTGATTTGCGAGGTGTCGCCCTGCTGCACTTTGCGCTCGACGATCCAGCCGTCGGTGGGCGCCTTGATCCTGGTCTGGGCGATTTGCGCTCTGATATGCGCGATGGTGGCTTCGTTCTCCATCACCGAGGCTTTCGCCATACCGATGTCCTCACGACTGCCTCCTTCCACGGCGAGCTTGAGCTGCTCGCTTGCCTGGCTCTTCATGAAGCGGGCTGCCCGGAGCTTTTCTTCGGCATTGGTCAGATCCGCTCCGGCGGTGCGCTCAGCGGTCTCTCGATTGTCCAGATCTTCGGCGCTGACGGCGCCTTCTTTGCGAAGCTCCCGGTAACGCTTGGTCGTGTGCTGGGCGTTGAGCAGATTGGCCTTTGCTCTCTCGATATTGGCCTCTTCCTGGGAGATGACAGCGTCGGCATGCTCGACGGCGAATTTGAGTCTGGCGATATCCATGGGGCGGTTAGGCTGGATAGTCTTGTCCAGGCTCGCCCGGGCTCCTGCCAGATGCGCCTCTTCCCTGGCCAGCTCGGCTTCGAGCAAGGACGAGTTGAGGGTGGCGAGGACCTGTCCTTTGTATACGAAATCGCCTTCCTCGGCGTTCACGGTCTCTACCCGCAAGCCGCCAATCTCGGCGCCGACGGTGAGGGGGTCCCGGGCCGAGATCGAGCCTGTCACCTTGAGATGTCTTTCCAGAGCTCTTGTCCTGGCCTGCTCCACTGACACTGTCAGGACCGCCTGGGAGCTGCCGTCCCCTTCCGGACCTTTGAGATTGCTGTAGATTCTGATTCCGAGAGCGACACAGGCTGCGACAATGACGACGATCAAGCCGAGCTGCCATTTCCTGGAGGTCATGAGATTCTCCACCAGGATGCCCAGCCAGTCGCTGTGGCCTTTTACCGCCTTTGTTTCAGGCTTCTCGTCGGGTCTTTCGTCAAAACCCTCGGTCTCTTCTTTTTTGATCAGCTGTTTCATCTCGGGATTCCGTGTTGCTCGTTATTCTAAATTAGACTGTCACATACTTTTCAAGGTTTCCGCGTTCTTCGTCACTTAGAAGACCGGCAAATACAAGGATCAGCACCTGCCGGGCCCGGGATTCGAAACTGGCACCCTGGCGGGCGAAATAAGTGGTGAAGATCGTACCGTATAAAAGGTTGCTGATGGTCTGGGTAGTCTCATCCGCGTTCAACTTTCTGAAACGTCCGCTTGCCGCCATGGCATCGAAGAGCTCGTGCCACGGCTTGATATTCTTCTCGCGGTGGACCAGATAAGTAGGCTTCTTGCGATCGCGAAACTCGGCTCTTTCCTGGACGATGAGCTCCACCATCTCGGGGTGACGGTCGAAAAATCCCAGGAAAGCCTGGATCGCCCGGGAGATTTTTTCGATGGGGCATTCGAGAGCTTCCACCGACTTGTCGATCTCTCCGGAGAGGAGGGTCATTCCCCGGTCCACCGCCGCCAGGAAGAGCGCCTCTTTGCTTCCGAAATAATGATAGATAGTGCCTTTGGCGACTTGCAGCCGGTCCGCTATCTCCTGCACATCAGTGGACTGGTAGCCGCTCTGGGCGAACTCGGTGGTAGCTGCCTCGAGAATGGCTTCCCTGCGACGGCTGGCATTTCTGGTATCCCGGGGACGACCGGGACCGCGCTTTGATGACTTTATCGTGCTGGTCATGTTTACTGCTCAATTAATTTACTGACCCGTCAGTCAATAAAATATCATTTCGCAAGCTCAGGCGTCAATAAATAGGCTGATCTGCTATAACTCTTGGTCACATTGGGAGGTGTTGCCATGCTGACATTGCATAAGAAGGGTATCGAAGAATACGCCCTGGAGAAGACCGAGCCCCAGGAGAAGCTTCTTGATGGGCTGGTGAAAGAGACCCACGATCAAATGGAGCTTCCCCAGATGCTCTGCGGGCCCATAGAAGGGCAACTCCTCAAGCAGATCGTGATGATCTCGGGAGCCAAACGTATACTCGAGGTCGGCACATTCACCGGTTATTCGGCTCTGCGCCTTGCCGAAGGTTTGCCCGAGGACGGCGAGCTCTTCACCTGCGACATCAACCCCGAGTCCCTGGCCCTGGCGAGACGTTATATCGAGCAGAGCAAGCACGGCAAGAAAATCAAAATCGTCGAGGGACCGGCCCTGGAAACCATCCCCACCATCGAGGGTAGCTTCGACCTGGCTTTCATCGATGCGGACAAAGTCAATTACCGGAATTATTATGAAGCGATTCTGCCCCGGCTCAAAAAGGGCGGTATCGTCCTGGTCGACAATGTCCTCTGGGGCGGCTCGGTAATAGACGATAGCCAGAACGACGAAAGCACCAGGGCAATCAAAGAGTTCAACGAGCACATAAGCCGGGACGAGCGGGTGGAGAAAGTCCTCCTTACCGTCCGGGATGGTCTCTATTTCCTGGTCAAACGCTGAGGAGTAAGTTATGACATCGGGCGTCAAATCGCTAGCGCGAACCACGGTGAAAGATGCGCTCAAGTCCGAGAGCATCGGCAAGCAAGTCCGCCTGGGAGGCTGGGTGCGAACCCGGCGTGACAGCAAGGGCGGCTTCTCCTTCATCGAGCTCAATGACGGGTCCTGTTTCGGCTCACTGCAAGTGGTGGCGCCCAACACCCTCGCCAATTACGAGAGCGAGGTGCTCAAAGCCGGTATCGGCAGCAGCGTCGAGATCATCGGCGAAGTGGTCGAGTCGCCCGGCAAAGGTCAGGCTACCGAGGTAAAAGCGGAGTCGGTGCGGGTCCTGGGCTATGCTGATCCCGGCGATTATCCGCTCCAGAAAAAAGGGACCTCTTTCGAGTTCCTGCGCACCATCGCTCACCTGCGCCCGCGCACCAACACCTTTGGTGCCGTAGCCCGGGTACGTAACGAGATCTGCCGCTCGATTCACAACTTCTTCCAGTCCCGCGGTTTCGTCTATGTACACACCCCGATCATCACGGCCAGCGACTGCGAAGGCGCCGGGCAGATGTTCAGAGTCACCTGCCTGGACATGATGAACCCTCCCCTGAAAGACGGCGAGATCGATTTCGAGGAGGACTTCTTCGGAAAGGCTACCAATCTTACCGTCAGCGGCCAGCTCGAGGCGGAGATCTATGCCACCGCTCTCACCAATGTCTATACATTCGGACCGACATTCAGAGCTGAGAATTCGAACACCTCTCGGCACCTCTCCGAGTTCTGGATGATCGAGCCCGAGATGGCATTCTGCGATCTCGAGGGCAATATGGCGGTGGCGGAGGAGTTCCTCAAGACCATCTTCTCGGATGTCCTGACCAACTGCCCGCAGGACATGGACTTTTTCAATCAGCGCATAGACAAGACAGTGATCGAGACTCTCAAGCATATCGTCGACAGCGAGTTCGTGCGTCTCCCCTATACCGACGCCATCGACATCCTGCTCAAATCGGGCAAGGATTTCGAATTCAAAGTCGAATGGGGCATAGACATGCAGTCCGAGCACGAGCGCTATCTGGCGGAAGAGAAGTTCAAGAAGCCGGTGATCGTCTATGACTATCCCAAAGACATCAAAGCCTTCTATATGCGTCTCAACGAAGACGGCAAGACAGTGCGTGCCATGGATGTACTGGTGCCCAAGGTCGGCGAGATCATCGGCGGCAGCCAGAGAGAAGAGCGTCTCGATGTTCTGCGCCAGCGCATGATCGACTGCGATCTCGATCCGGAAGAATACTGGTGGTATCTCGACCTGCGTAAATACGGCACCGTCGAGCATGCCGGTTTCGGTCTCGGTCTCGAGCGCACAGTGCAATTCATCACCGGCATGGGCAATATCCGCGATGTCATCCCCTTCCCCC
>JAGQHH010000519.1 GCA_020431945.1 Cyanobacteria bacterium HKST-UBA02
GGCCATTTTCACGAGAATATGCAGCCCTGACTGTGCGATTGCCCTCTCAGAGTAAGAAACGAAAGCTAAAATTGCCAATGAAATTGCCAATTTATTCTTTGCTAAATTGTTCATCAGTCCCCCTTCCCAAGAGCAAAGTCGCGACCGGAAACGGTACCCAAAGGGGTCTGGGCTCTCTTCTGGTTTGTTTTGCCATATTCTTACCGTTGCGGGATCCTTTGTATTGGGTGCCACAACTCCATAAAAATCAAACGACTCGTGACCTGCATCATCATAGCGGTTCACGTCAAACACCCCCTATTCACGACGAATGAAGAAACGGCAACCATTCCTTGATCCCCAGCCTTCTTCTCTCCTTCAGCGGTCCCCTGCAGGTTCAGTTTGACCCGCGACCTCAAATGGCGCTCTTGTATCAGGATAAAGCCCCACCCATTCCGCGCACCACTTCGAATCGTAAAAGAGAAGCCAGCTATCATGCGGCAGGTTGAACTCCCTGGCTGTATCCCGAAGCAGTACCACCGCCTTGTCTACGTCTGAAAGGGCGAGGTCGATAAACAAATGATTCAATCCAAGTCCTGAGCCAGTCTGGCAGCCCAGGTTGTTCAGGCGCAGGCAATGATCTACGGACTTTTCCAGCTGTTCTCTCTCCTGCCTATTGTCCACCTCTGGATCTCGAGCACACTTTAAGTAGCAAAAAGTCTCGGACTGGCTGGAGTGACATTCCGAGAAAAAGTGCATGGCATTCAGAGTAGACAAAACGACAGAGGGGGTCATTGTAAGGTATGAGATTCTGTCGGGCGGCTCGAAGTCGGCGGGCGGCTGCTCGGGGACCTTCATTCCGATTACTGTCCACGGGTTCTTCTCCGGATCGATTTCCTGTGCTAGCGGTCTGGAGGGCAGATCAGTCGTGATGGCTGTCTTTAGTCTTTCAAATTCCGATTGCAGGCTGGCAAGAGGCACGCCCTCTTCTTTTGATTTTAATCGCAGCAGAGATTGGATGGCATTCATTGCGCCAGCAGTTCTCCTGTAAGCAAAAACATAGCCTATCCACTTCTCGAAGAACTCCTCTCCAAGAACGATGCTGCTTAGAATCATGCTCTGAGAAATGTCATTCTCGTCGTTGGCGGATTTGAAGGTACGTGAGTAAAAATGCAGATCGATTTGATTATTAGGGGTTCTGGTCAGACTCACCGTAAGGTCATCCGGAAGCTTGCCTCCTCCCTTGGCCGCGAGCTCGCTCTGGTACATATGCGGACTTGCCGGATTCCGGAATGATGAAAAGGTCCAGTTCTGCACTACTGGGGCACGCTCCACTATCAGATCGGCAAGAGCTCTAAGTCCAAGGTCGTACTCCGCCGTTACGACGAACAGGCGCTGGTTGTCGCTGAGACGCTCACACTCCCAGAGTAGATCTGGGTTGATAGATAACAAGTGCTCTCTTACCCAGGCGGCGGCCGGCTCTAATTCAGGAGAGTTGTTGGCGATGAGCTCATCGAACAAGGCAGCGCCCTTGTCCTCGAAAGCGCGCCACCACATATCAATCAACGAAAGGGTCGCCTTCTTCCTTTGAAAGTCGGCATCGGTTTCATCGTATAGAAAGCGCCAGCGCAATTGAATCACCGCCTGTAGGAGCCACCAATAAAGTCTTGTCAGAAAAGTATTGTTCGATGACTCAGCTATGATACACCCGAACAAGATTACGCAGGTGCGGCATTCTGGCTGCAAGGTCGCCGAGCCATTCAAATCAAGCCTGACTGAGGTGATCCAGTTGATCGTTATTCTTTGTATTGGGTGCTACAGCTCTTTTGAAGAACCAAACGACTCGCTCCCGACCAGCGACCAAGCAAAAAGTCAGATACTATTCTGTCTCTCTCTTCTTCGGCACGAGAAGCGGTTTGATCTGCTCTATCTGGATCAAACCGGAGCAATCCAAACCGAGAACAACACGTCGATCTTCCGTCACTGACAGCTCGACAAGACTCTCCGCAGTCGAGGTGCTCACGATGGCTGACCAGGGAATCTGCAATGTCCGCTTCAAGATATCGCCGTGCTGTGTCGGTCGTAGATAGAGATAGCCACTATCAAAACCGATGTCGACCGTATGGAATCCCTTGACGGCTTCGAGACGCAGTCGCCGGTTAATCTGCCAGTCACCATTAAATTTGTCCTTCTGCGGATAGCGCTGCTCGAGCAGCGCCCAGCCGGATGACTCTCGCATCCGGCGCGACCAGAGGAACATAGCGAGTAAGAATGGAACGAGCAATATGCCCATCCATAAGAGAATCTGCTGTTGAATTTCCAGGGACATGGATATGATCCTGAGCTAATGGTGTCAATATACCCGCAGCCATGCTTGAACCTGCATGGGAACATGAGAGCCGAATCTTCCGGCATCATAAAGACTAAATCGCCAGATCGAGAGATACATTTCTGACCCATTGGTAAACCGGAATTCATTGCAATTTCACCAGTCTACTCATGGACAAACGGATCACAAGTCGAAGGATCAAATCCAGGATCTCTTATGCTAATTTCCAAGACAGCCTCATTATAGGGGCTGTACTCTCCGTCAATGACGACTGCCTCTCCAGGCTTGCTTTGCTTCAGTTTTCGTTCGATTAGATCTGCCAGTTTTACAAAATCGTCAACCGTTCCGACAATTGAATGATCGGTGATCTTTGCCTCATGCCAGGTCATCAGCTCAAGATTCATGTATGGGCCAAGATGAACATGCTCCGACAAAGCTCGCCGATTGGGGTCCAGAGCGTATAGTCTTAGCTCCTCCACAAAACGAGATCCACCTTGCAGATCGCAAATGATTATCCACTTCCTGTGTTCGGAATCGAAGTCGCAGAAGAAACCCAACTTGCGCCACTCGCTGATTGCTCGATCTGGGTTTGCCATCGAAATGTCTTCTCAACACCTGCGATTGTCCGATATTCGAACGATCTTGAGCTGCTTTTGTATGTACGCCAGAAGGAAATAGGACTCTAGCTTGCGAACAGCCCCTCTGATCGTTCTTTAAAAATCTCGCGCCCTGTAGGACTCGAACCTACGACCTCTTGGTTCGAAGTCAAAGAGGCTCCCCCTTAATCACTCTTGCTAAATCATACCAAACCTTTATCTACTCTGTCTCTACACGATTTGGACTTTTACTGTAAAATTGCTAAAAATGACCACTTTTTACGCCAAAAGGGGCGGCAAGGGGGCGGCAGATTTGAACCCCTACCCCAAAAATAATGCACCGAAAAGGGCTCCAGAACATGATTTCTAAAAACCAAAAGTCAAATTCACTCCCAAATTCGATGCCAAAGGGGGCGGCAAGACGCTTTAATTTCACAAAGAAGAAAATCGACATGCTGGAATCTCCAGATAGCAAGAAGCAGAATTACTATGCAGACACGCAAGTTCGGGGGCTTTACATCTCTGTTGCGCGAGGAGGAACGAAAACCTTCATACTCCGAAAGAAGATCGAAGGCCGCTCAGAGAGAATCACCCTGGGAGTTTATCCCGATATCTCTCTGGAGGAGGCGAGAAAGTTAGCCTATGAGGCAAGAACCAAAATTGCAAACGGTGTAAACCCGGCTGAAACGAAGAGAAAAGCAAAGGAAGAGCTAACCCTGGAAGACCTGTTTTTAGAGTATCTCGAAAGACACGCAGATAAACAGAGAAAGACCGGCGGTGACATGAGGAAGAATTTCGAGCGCTATCTAGGGCACTGGAAAGAAAGGAAGGCCAGCAAAATCGCCCGCAAGGAGGTTGAGCGCCTGCATGGAAGCCTCGCGCGGGAAAAGGGAATACACACAGCAAACCGGACCATACAGATGTTAAGGGCCATCTATAACAAAGCGATTACCTGGCACCTATTTGATCTAGAAAACCCAGCCGCAGGCATTAGCCTCTTTCCGGAGAAGCCCAGGGAGCGATTTCTCTCGAAGGAAGAAGCGACCAGGCTACTTCGAGCGCTAGAGGAGGAATCGAACAAGGATCTGGCCGATTTTGTAAAACTGAGTTTCTTCACTGGTATCAGAAAATCAAACTTGATGGCATTGCGTTGGGATTGGATTGATTGGAAAACCGGGAAGCTAACCATTCCTGATACTAAAAACAATACCAAGCAAGTCCTGGCGCTTGGAGGCTGGGAGATAGCAATTCTTCAGAAACGATTTGATCAACTCGCCAACAGCAGCCGGAAAGCGAAAGTGCCCATGAGCGACTTCGTTTTTCCTGGCACCGGAAAAGACGGTCATCTGAAGGACCTGAAAAGGTCCTGGACCTCATTTAGACTAAGAAATGGCATGGAGGATATCACGATTCACGATCTCCGGCGCAGCCTGGCCGCGACAATGGCCAATGCAAATATGAATTTATCTCTCGTAAAGAGCGCTCTGAATCACAAAGATATTAAGACAACCCTGGCGGTCTATGCCAGGACCCAGGATGAGGCGGTCCGCGATGCACGCGAACAAGCGCTGACTCCGATCTTGCGAGATTCTGGAATACTGGATTGATCGCCGCCTTAATGTATCTACTACTCAGCGAAATCATCGAGTTCGCATTTGCGAACATCAAGATTCTCCGGGGGGTATATATCTAAAAGCTTCTTCGAGGATTTGCTATGGCGGGTGATGATGACTTAGGCAAGACTGGCGACCAGTTCTACCTCGACCGCTCAGAGCGGACGGCAGAATCTACAGCCGAGGATGCGGTCATTGCCGGAGACCGGAAAAGAGAACACCAGCAGCGGCACCAGGAAATGGAGAAGAGCGGTCTCAATTTCCAGGGGATGAACAAGCTGGGCGAAAAGGACGGTATCAAGCCAACAGAATTTGAGAGCGTCACTATCGTAGCTCTTACCGGTGACGGAGAAATTAAGGCTTCCGGCAAAACAGGACTGAATGAAAAGGACCTGGAGCAAGCGACTACACCCACCAACGCGATTACAGCCTGGGACCACAGATCAACCTATAGGGACGCACGACAGAACGGATTGAGAACTGATATCGTGCGAGTAGCCAGCCCTCCCGATATTCTCCATCCTTTTGCAGGACACGAACTGGACATTGTTTCCAACATTCCAGATCGAGCCTGGAATGTTGCGGCGTCGCTCTTTCCTGAATTCACTCGCGCTGGCATCGATCCGGAAAGGATACAAACACTATGCAAAGCTATTTTGGCAAACGAGCTGGAGCACTATGATCGCTTTGATCAGGCCGACGACACCTCGGTCCGAGTAGCGGGCTCGCCACTGCCAAGGCCCGGTAGGTCTGCTGAAGATGCTACGCTAGGCTACGCTCAAATCTCCGTCAACGGTGTCAAAAAGCTCTCGAAGGAGTTCCCACAAGTCTTGGAATACCTTACAAAATGCGGATATGCACCTGGACATGAGATGAATGCTCTCAATGATCCGAAGATAGCGCCGGTCCTGATCGCTGCAAACCTAGCGCAAACAGCCAATATGTACCAGAGGCACCACATTCCAGTCAACGAACAAACTCTCGGATACGGCTTTAATCCGGACATATCTTTCAACAACACTGATTCCGAGCGCAAGAATCCTCTCACTGCCTCAGAAGCTGAACTTGTACGCAACCTTGGTGCCACCACTGAAAAGGCGATACTACCCTCACCGTCTATTCTTGAGAAGTCTGAGCATGTGCTAAATATCAGGCGGTGGCTGGAGCGTCTTAACAAGAGCGGCGGCAACGAGTAAAGAGATAGAACAATAGTGCTCCTATCAATCCGGCTACAACACCTACACCAATGAACCAGAAGGCAGATTGATACAGATGCTCATTAGCGCTTACTGATGTCGGCGAGACAAGATGCGACCAGCGCTCAACATCCTTCTGACCTTGTAAGAATGCCATATGTTCAGCCGCGAAACCGAAAATGACAAATGGCACGAAAAAACTCAAAATCAGTCCGAATCTCCATCGCTTCGTTTCTGGTTGTTTCTGACTGGCCATTTGGGTTCTCCGACTATTTAGCAACAGTCTAGAACACTTTGAAGCCTGAGACCGTCATCAAGTCCCTTTGCAACAAAATCAAAGATGTGAGACGACGGCTCAAAGGTGCGGCCATCACGCGAAAACTGACGGCTCGCCCGAACATGTACATGACTCAGGAGCTTGCATTTGCCCAGCGAGGCCAGCTCGAATTCAGTGCAGCCAAGCGGGAGGGCATTCCGACCGATAAACACGCCCGAAAAAAAATAATCGCCGAAAACCATTGTTGTGACTACGATTCGGGACGATTTTTGGGCGGTGAAACATAACAGCTGGTA
>JAGQHH010000520.1 GCA_020431945.1 Cyanobacteria bacterium HKST-UBA02
GTGGTCACCCCGCAGACTTATGTGACCATGCCCATGGGCGACCTTTCCGAAGAGAAGAAAGAAGGCGGCGGCGGCATCATCGGTACCATGCTCTCCCCTTTCTCCGGTATGGGCGATCTCACCGGCGGCGCCGGTAACGCTTTCAAAGCAGCCGGACACGGAATGGTGAGCGGCACCAAGATGATCGGCAGCGGCATCGCCAAAGGCGCCAGCGCCCTCGGTCAGGGTGTCAAAGACGCCTCCGGCAAGATCGTGGACGGCAGCCAGGCTGTCGGCGGCAAAGTCGCCTCCATGGGCTCCGACCTTATGCCCGGCGGCGGCAAATCCACCCCCAACCGCACTGCCCTCAACGACATATATGAAGGCAAAGCCAAAGAGGGAATGACCGATAGCACCCCTGCTTCCGATAAAAAACAGGCCGTAGCGACAGCGGAAAAGAGCAACAATCGCCTCGCCGAAGCTGAGATCAAAGTGGCCGGCAACAAGCCCAAGAAAGGAATTTTCGGACTGGGCGGTCACAAAGAGACAGCTGTCGATGGCGAGCACCAGAGCGCTTTCTATCAAGTCTCCCAGGAGCATAACGGCAAAGCCCTGAAAACCACCGACGAAAAACCGGCAATCGCTGCCGCTCCACCCAAGGCCAAGAGCGAGAAGAAGCACTTCGGACTGCCTTCCATCAAGGCAGTGAAAGTGCCTGGTATCGGCATTCCCGGTCTGAAGAAGAAAGAAGCACCGGCCACCGAGCAGGTTAGCGAGCCCACCGGTCTGACCGCCAGCAAGCCCGCCGGTGATCTCGATCCGGCACCGTCGGCGGTGACACCTGAGCAACCGGTAACAGCCAAGACTGCAACCCTCGACCCGATGGCTGCCCTGGGTGGCGAAGAGAAGACCGAGACTGCCAGCGTCCCCGCCAGCGAGAGCGCTCCGGCTCCGGCTCAGACCCAGAATCAGGCTCCGGCCCCTGCCGTAGCGAAGGCAGGAATGGGCTCCAAGATGACCAGAGGCTTCTCCAAGCTCAATCCCTTCTCTCACAAGAAACAGACCGCCAGCAATCCCGGGCATCAGCTCTGAGATCTCAGCAAACGAAATCTGAGATCAATACAGCTCTCATCCTGGAGCCTTCTCGTCTGGGCGAAGCTCTTGGCAAGTCGGTTCTCGTAGCCACCGAGTCTTTCCAGAAGACCGGCAGCTTCAAGTTCCGGGCAGCTTTGAATGTAGTGCTCAATTCGGATAGCCGGCATTTCGCCGCAACCTCATCGGGCAATTTCGGTCAGGCTCTGGCTCATGCCTGCGCTCTCGAAAAAAGAAAATGCACCCTGGTGATGCCCGATACCTCGGCGAAAGTCAAGATCGAGGCGGCGAGAGCCCTGGGAGCCGATGTTCGCCTTGTCGATCTGAGCAAGAGAAGCCGGAGCGAATGGCTCGATCTCGTGGTGAGCGAGCTGGAAGCAGCCGGGGAAGCGGTGGAAGTGGTGAGCCCCTACGACGATAGAAGGGTGATCGAGGGCAATTCCAGCCTGGTTGAAGACTTGCTTCCTTATCGAGATCGCTTCGACACTGTCATCTGTCCGGTGGGAGGCGGCGGTCTGAGCGCCGGCATCGCCCGGGGAAAAGAGAGACACGATCTCGATTTCGCCCTCTGGGGCGCGGAGCCCCGGGAAGGAAACGACGCCAGCCGCTCGCTTGCCGAAGGCCGCCTGATAGCCAATCAGAAAGAGCCGGCGACCCTCGCCGACGGCGCTCGCACCCTGAGCCTGGGCAAGCTCAATTTCGAGATCCTCAAAGACAGCCTCGCCGGGATAGTCGAGGTGGAAGATAAGACACTGGTGAAAGCCGTGAAAATGTATTTCGAGCTTGCCAATCTGAAGGTCGAGCCCACCGGCGCTCTCAGCCTGGCCGCCCTGATGGAGCGACCGGAGCTGTTCACCGAAAGCCGGCCGCTCCTCATAGTGAGCGGCGGCAATGTCGATGCTGAGCTCTATGCCAGCCTGATTACTTAGTTAGATAGGGACCCCTGCTAAAGAGATCCGGTTCTAGACTACCGAGAGTGCGACTCTCTCGCGCTCGCCTTCGACGATGGCCCGGGCACGTCCGAGACTGCGAGGGAATTCGCGTCCCCGCATCAGGAGGTGCTTGTCGTAGGACTCGGGCTCGTAATGAGCCTGGAAGTAATCGATGGCATCCTCGACGTCGAACTCTCTGCAGGAGAATATGTCGAGGGTGGCGAAGCCTTTGTCGGGAAAGGTGTGAATAGAGATGTGAGACTCGGCTATGAGTATCACTCCGCTCACTCCCCAGTCGTCCGCGACATTGCCGTGATACGTAAACACGTATGGCGGCATTATCTTGGTCATATCGAGCCTTTTCGGATACGCGTCGAGCATAGTGCTCAGAGCATTCAAGTCAGCGAGTTTTTCACGTGGGCATCCGTAGGCTTCTAGGATGAGATGTGGTCCGAACATGTTTCTTCCCCCTTTTGCGCCTGTCGCAGACAAGCGATGTTGTGAAGTAAAACGAAGAACAAAACGCCGGTCTCTAGCGAGCTAAAGCTCGTCGTTTTGAGGGGTACACGAAACGCTTACTTAACACCAATGCGAACTACAGTCGTCCTGGGAGTTGGGCGTTTATTGTGTCTCTAACAACCTCCTTAGTTGTATCTAAATTGAGGACCCGTTATTCTACAGCATTTGAAATCGCCGTTGGCAA
Organism: Cyanobacteria bacterium HKST-UBA02; assembly: GCA_020431945.1. The sequence continues at coordinate 2,707 of JAGQHH010000520.1, forward strand.
TTTTTTATCGAATTGTTTTATACAACGGCAAAAAGGCCGCAGTTGACTTTTTACCCGATCGGGCCGAATTGAAATCGTCCGGATCTCGGATCCTTACTTTCAGATTCTCACCTTGTGCGCCAGAGCCCGCAGGCTGCCCGGGAAATTGGCGCTTATGTCGCTTAACAGATCATTGCTGGCATTTACCCAGAACTGCGAGCCCACCAGAATCACCTGATTGCGATTGCCCCCGGGGAAATGAATCATGACCGGGTCCTCGCCCTTGTGCGAGTTGAGGATGTCTTTGAGGCGGTGTAGATCGGAGAAAGACTGTTCTTTCTCCAGAAAAATATCCACCAGGCTGGCTTCGCTTATTGGTCTGATCGAGCTGGCGGTGACGCTCCAGTTGTCTTCGAATTTGCGGACCTTGCCTTTGACAAGGAGCAGAGACTGGGGAGCAAGGACCTCGCCGGGAATCTGCTCGAGAAGATCGCTGTAGAGAACCACTTCGCATTTGCCCGAGAGATCCTCCATATGGACGATTCCCAGGAGCTTGTTCTGGCGAGTGAGCTTTTTCTCGATGCTGTTGGCCAGACCGCCGATGATACAGGTGGTGCCGTCGGAGCTCTCTCGGAGCTCTTTGATGGCGTGGGTGGTCAAAAACTTGAGACGATTGGCCACCCGCTTCAGTGGATGGCTGGTGACATAGAAGCCCAGGAGCTCGTGCTCCATGACCTGCATCTCGGCTTCTTTGAATTCATCGCCGTCGCCTCTCAAGGGCTGATCCAGGGTGACACCTTCACCCCCGGCCATGGCGAAGAGGCTCATCTGGCCCGAGGCCATCTCGGACTGCCGGCGAGCGCTGCGGTCCACCAGGTCGTCGAGATTCTCCAGGGCCTGCTTGCGCGTGATCTCGAGGCTCAAGCAGGCACCGCATTTGATGAGGGCCTCGAGAGCCCGCTTGTTCACTACCCGCAGATCGATCTTGGTGAGAAAGTCCTGGATGCTCGAGAATTTGCCCTGGCTCTCCCGCTGCTGGACGATCTCGGCAATCGCCGCTTCGCCGACATTTTTCACCGCCGAGAGACCGAAACGAATCGAGCCGTTGTCGGCGGTGAACTCGGCGCCGGAAACATTGACGTCGGGAGGGTAGATATTGATGCCCATGGTCTGGCATTCGGCGATATAGCCCTGGACCTTGTCCTGTTCGCCTGCCACCGAGGACAGTAGCGCCGTCATATACTCCACAGGATAATGAGTCTTGAGATATGCCGTCTGATACGTGATCATGGCATAAGCCTGGGAGTGCGACTTGTTGAAGCAGTACTCGGCGAACTGGAGCATGGTGTCGAAGAGCTGCTCGGCGACCTCCGCCTTGATGCCCCGCTCGGCGCAGCCCTTGTAGAAGATCTCCCGGTGCTTTTCCATCTCCTCGGGCTTTTTCTTACCCATGGCCCGCCGCAATAGATCCGCCTGTCCGAGGCTGTATCCCCCGAGCTCCTGAGCGATCTTCATGACCTGCTCTTGATAGACGATCTGCCCGTAGGTGTCCTCCAGAATCGGCTCCAGCTCCGGAGTGACATAAGTGATCTTGGCTTTGCCGTGCTTGCAATCGATGAATTTGTCGATCATCCCCGAATCCAGGGGACCCGGACGATAAAGAGCGATAAGGGCCGAGATGTCCTCCATATTGGAGGGCTTCATGTCTCTGGCCACCTGGCGCATTCCCGATGATGTCTCGAGCTGGAAGATCCCGGATAGATCGCCGTTGCTGATGGTCTGGAAGACTTTCTCGTCATCCAGCGGGATCTTGTCCGGATCGATCTCGATCCCCCGGGTCTGCCGGATGATCTTCACGGCCTTGTCGATCATGGTGAGGTTGCGCAGACCGAGGAAGTCCATCTTCACCAGGCCTACATAAGCCAGGTCTTCCATATAGAACTGCGAGATGATGGTGCCGTCGTTATTGCGCTGGACCGGCACCAGCTCCTCCAGGGGCACATCGGAGATGACCACCCCGGCTGCGTGCATGCCGAAGGTCTTGTTGACCCCCTCGAGACTCTGGGCCAGATCCACCACCTGCCGGGCGTCGTCGTCGGTGCTGTAGATCTTCTTGAACTCCGGATGCTCCGAGAGCATCTCTTTGAGCGGGGTGGGCTTGCCCCTGACCACCGGGACCATCTTGGCGAGCTTGGTGGACTCGGCGAACGGATATTCCAGAACCCGGGCAACGTCTTTGATCACCGCCTTGCTGGTCATACGGTTGAAAGTGATGATCTGGGAAACCTTGTCCTGACCGTATTTTTCGGCGGTGTACTTGATGATCTCGTCCCGGCGCTCGATACAGAAATCGGTATCGATATCGGGCATGGACTTACGCTCGGGATTGAGAAAACGCTCGAAGAGGAGGTTGTACTTGATCGGATCGATATTGGTGATCCCCAGGGCATAAGCCACCAGGCTGCCCGCCGCCGAGCCCCGACCCGGACCGACAGGAATGCCGTTCTGTCTGGCGAAATTGATGAAGTCCCAGGTGATGATGAAGTAGGACGGAAAGTCCATATC
>JAGQHH010000521.1 GCA_020431945.1 Cyanobacteria bacterium HKST-UBA02
GTCTACCGTTTCGGGGGACCTCCAGTCTTTTACTACGCTCTATTTTTATTATGTTCTATAGTATTTCTAACAAAAAAACGAGAACAACAAAAGCCCGGCCAGAGTGGCAGGCGGGAAGATTCCCGCCTGCCACCGGCCAGAGCCCCCGGGGACGGCTCGAGACGTCTAGTGTCTCCGGCCGCTCCCGTGATCGCCATGCCCCTTGCCGTCGCCGAAGCGACCGCGTCCGGGATTGATGACCGGACCACGGTTCGGATTTTCGCGCCTGTCCCAGCCATGATCCTGGTCCCGGCGATGGGTCGGAGGAACCACGATCACCGGAGGATAGCGGTCATAGCCGCGCCCGCGACCTGGATTCCAGACCGGACCACCGCGCCAACCACGATCCTGGTCACGCCAGTAGTGATCGTGACGATGCCAGACCGGGCGAGGAGCCCAGCCGCGATTGCAGTAGTAGCGCGTTCCGGAGCTCCACCAGAAGTAGAGACCGGTGTCGCCGTCCCAGTAGTAGTAGCGATAGCCGTCGTACCAGTAGTCGATGACATCGACGGTGACCACTGGACCGACAGGACCCGGACCAACCGGCCCTCCGACCACGAATCGGCCGGCACAACCGGACAAACAGAGAACCGCCAGGCAGGCGCCCAGCAGAAGACGAAGGTTTTTCATAATCTTGACTCCCAACTTTCAGTCGAGTTCGATGCCGCAACCACTCCTCCAGCATCTCGAGCCGCGGCAATACCCAGAGACATCTGTGGCATGTCACTCGAGAGCAAGCAAATACGAGACGTCCATCGCGACCGGGCATGTACGAAACACGTCAGTGCCGGAGGGAAGGTCTCGAAATGCTCTTCAGATACCGATTTGAGAAAAAGACAGTTTCAGAATGGAGGAGTTGATGATGTTTCGATATTAGGCAGTATTTCAACAACGGATCAAGACTTGTCTCTGATTGTCTCGAATGCCGCCTGCCCTTCGACCGGCCCGGGTTACATCCGCTTCCCGCAAGCACTGCTTCCCCTCTAAGCCAAGACTGCCTCAGCTCCCGCATAACTTGCTTCAGCTTATGCAAGCTGTCAAAGAAAGCTAGCGCAGTTTGGATAGTACCGACAAGAAGATCGAGTCATTCCCGGCAGAGAAGCAATCCTGCCGATCGACGATATGCCTGTCAGATCAAGACTTTCAAAAGAAATCTGATCTGTCGGTCATATGCCGGGTCAGGAATGACTGTGTGGACAAAATTTTCGAAAGAATCTTGACCCCGGAGTCATATTAGGATTTTTACTATATCTCCTAATAATCCCACCAAGAAGAGAGAGAGAGAAAGTCCGGGGCTAGCCGGACTTCCTCGCTAAGATCGAAGTCGAACCTGCGGTTAGCGGGATCGACTCAGCAATGCCAGTGCGTTTTCCAGATCACTTGCACTGACGGATTCACCGTTCGCCGGGCGTTGTGCCTCACGAACCCCTGGTACGAAATGCTCCTCGAACCTGCGCCTTGCTCTTGCATAGGTCGAAGTTTCATCGACGTCATCCAACCGGGCGAAAGCAGCCGCGGCGAACCGGGCAGCATGGTTGGCAGCGTTGAGCAGGGCTTGTTTCTCGATCTCGTTCATAGGTAGTTTCTCGAATTGTCGTTGAAAGGGCTCGGTCGAACAAAGGCGGTCAGCCGGTCGAGAGACGAGGCTCTCGACCGGCCGGCGACTCAGGGAATGAAGTAGAAACAGATCCCCAGAATCACATAGAGACCGAGCAGGTAGGCACCTTCGAGCCAGTGGCTCTTGCCGTCGTTGACCACCAGGGTGAGGACAATCACCGACGAGAAGACAGCCAGGATCTCGGCTTCGGAGAAGACCAGATCCATGGGCTGACCGAAGATCCAGCCGGCGAAGACGACCACCGGCGCGACGAACATGGCGATCTGGGTGCTCGAGCCGAGCACGATATTGATCGACAGGTCCATCTTGTTCTTGCGGGCCATCAGTATCGCCGAGCTGTTCTCAGCTGCGTTTCCGATGATAGCCAGCAGGATGACACCGACGAAGACCGGCGTCATTCCAAGGGTCTTGGAGGCATGCTCGACGCTCTCGACCAGGTATTCGCTGAGAAAGACGACCGTCAGGGTCGCTCCCAGGAGCACCGCGGCCGAGCGCCCGAGACTCCAGCCCGGGGCATGCTCGTCTTCCTTGCTCGCTTTGTCCTCGGTCACCACCGGCGTGAACAGATGCCTGTGGGTTCGCAGGCTGAAGACCAGCCCGGCGACATAGAGGACGAGCAGGACCACCGAGATGGCGATGGCCATGCCGGTATCGGCGAGCTGGGTGATGCCGCCTGCGGTGTGATGCAGAGCGGCTGGCAGCATCAGGCTTACCGCCACGATGGTGAGGACCGTAGCGGCGGTGCCAGCGGTGGTGCGGTTGAAGCTCTGCACGTCGTTCTTGATACCACCGAAGAGCATGCTGGCTCCCAGCACCAGAAGCAGGTTGCCGATGATCGAGCCGGTAATCGACGCCTTCACGACATCGATGAGACCGGCTCTCACAGCCATGATTGCGATGATGAGCTCACAGGCGTTACCGAAGGTAGCGCTCACCAGACCGCCCAGAGACGGTCCAACCCTGTGACTCACGTTCTCGGTGGCTTCACCCATATACTTCGCCACCGGGATGATCCCGAGACTGGCGAAACCGGCCACCCAGAGGGGCGACCAGCCGAGGTGATGGGCCACCCAGGTCATGGGTACGGCCAGTAGCATGAAAGTAAACACATTCAGCATGTGTCTAGCTCCTTGAGTTGCTTGAATTCAGGATTTCGACTAGACCGGCTCCGAGACCAGGCGTTCAGCCTCGGCCACGGCACCGGATACAGCAGCCAGCGCCCCCGCGAAATTGAGGGCGAGCAGGCAGTTCTTCATCTCGACCAGCCGGCTGTCCACCGACTGCCAGGACTCCTTCGCAGCGGGTTGAGCGGCGTATCGCCGCTGGAAGTCCGCCGAAAGCTCCTGGAGGCGAGCCCGCTTCACGCCGACTTGCGCCATGATGGCGTTGACTTCGGCGTGACGGCGATCGCCCTCGGCAAGGCGGCTGTAGCCCTGACGAACGCGAACGGCGTTTGAGCGAATGTTCCACAAAATTGCTGCAAGAACCAGAAGAAGAATGATTTTCATGAGTATGCTCCAGAGGAGGTAGTTTGAAAAACCGCAGCCCGACAGGAGCACCGCAGTGCTCCCGCCGGAATGCTCCAGTGCTGCCTAGAGGCTATCGCCACCGGCTTGCGAGGTCAGATCGACCACCGGTGCCGGTGCGCCCCTGCGCCGCTTATGCGGACGACGCAGCGATTCGAACTCGGCCATGGACACCACTTTGCGCTCGAGAGAAAGGGCGCGCAGTGCCGAAAGACCGCCGGGATGGATGTCGGACGGCAGTTTCCAGTCCAGGGACAGCAAATCAGGATTGACACAGCCGACACCCTGGCGACACCAGTAGGCTGCGTTCCGCAGCAAGCTGACATGCTTGACTGCATGGGCCTCCAGCTCTCTCCAGCCGGAACCTTTCTCAGGTTCTTCACCTTCGTCGGCGCAGTGGTCGAGGTAGGCGAAGCGGATCTTTAGAGCTTGCTGAACCTCGCGTCCGTGGAAACGAGCGATGAAGAAGCGCGCCTCGGCATCCGGCTTGAACTCATAGCTGCCGTAGCCGTATTCGGAACGCTGAATCTCGTCGTGGAGTTCCTTGATGGCAATTTCCGCCTGGCTCCGCCAGCGCGCATTGCGGCGGCTTAGATGCCAGGCAGCAAGCCAGGGAATGGACCCGGCGATGACAACGACGACGACCAGGGCGATTTTCACGCCCACAATCATTTGCAGCCCGAAACCGAAGAACATGACAGCGAGCACGGCTCCTGCCAGTTTCAGGCTATCCAGTAGAATGTTCAGTCTGGCGTTCATGACACAGGCTCCTTTCTGCCAATGCGAAGCGAGACCGGCAACAGGGTCGGTGTCGGCTGACTCAGATCAGTGAGTGATCGAAGAGCTGGAGTAAGCCGAGTGACAGTGTTTGCTGGGTATCTTGCCTCGAAATCAGAACGTGTAGTGAAGATGCTTTTGTGATACCAGAAACAGTTTTACTAAGTAATTTCGAGATGTAAAAATCGACCTCTTTACAACCTATTACAATTGCCCGCCAGGCATAATTTCGCTCCCCCTGAGGAATTTCTTGCCATTCAAGAGCAAAGTCTCGAAACACGCCAACCATCAAGCTTTTCCTTGAAAGATTAGATGTAACAGGCTCCTGACGTGAAGCTGCGCGAAGTATTAACCACCGCTCATCTTAGGGAAACTACGTAGAGCCTGAAAATCAGCCAGTATAGGGTCCGCACACTTGCGATAGTTCCGCAAGCCCTTGCGAAATCAAAGCTGAGTCTTAATTTCAAGAGTATACGGTGGTTTTGAGCCTGGCCCAGAGCAAGAGGATTCGAGTCTGATGAGCGTCTTGTTCAATTATCCAGATGCGATTAAGGTGATTCTATTCTTCACTCCCATAAACCACCAGGGACTCTTTCACAGCAAGCAAGACATAGAGCGTAGCTAATTCTCCGGACTCACCAAGGCATCTCGCGATGCTCCGGGAATAAGCAGACGCTACTCAGTCGAGCTTGCCGTCAAACGAACGAGCGCTCCAGCTCGTCCGGAAAGAAACGCATGCACGCTTACGCGAGTTTGCGCCAGTTCCAGGTTGGTATTGCGGGAGTGTTTCGTCAACCAGAGAGGAAAGGCTCGACAGCCAATGAAAGCGAGGTAAACGATGATCCAATTCATCAAAACCGAGCAGGTCGTCGCCGAACAGGAGAGGCAGCTGTCTCTCTATGGTCTCGGCGAGCCTGGCATCATCAGCAAGGCGACGCTGGAGTCGGCGGTGACAAGCCCCATGGCCACCTTCGACGGACAGTATCTCTACGTCGGCATCTTCCAGATGGCGGCGGCTTACCTGGTGCGTCTGGTGAAGGCTCACGCCTTCGGCAACGCCAACAAGCGCACCGGCCTCGCCTGCGCGCTGGTCTTCTTGAAGATGAACAACATCGACATCCAGGCCAGCAACGACGAGCTGGTCGACATGGTCATCGCTGCCGCCACCGGCGACGGTGACCTCGACCCGGTGGAGCGCTTCTTCGAGGAGCGCTGCGCCTGTGACGGCGCCGAATCGAAGCCCGACTTCGAAACGGCATCCAGTCACATTCACGAGCGATTCGCCGGCGCTTTCGCGACCCTGGCGGATCGGTAGGCAACTCTCGAAACAGAGGTAACTATGCTCAAACCCAAAGGCACTTACCCCGAGATCGACCTGGTGGACTTCGGAGATGTGGCGCGCAAGCGTATCGGCATGCAATGCCAGTACGCGAGCCGCTATGTCAGCGGAGAATGCCCGCAAGGCTACCAGGATGAATATCCCGATGTCGCCAGCGACCCGCAGTTCGGAGACGAGCTCAGGGTCGAGGGTGACGCCGGCAACTACCACGGCATCAAGATCCACGCCGACGATGTCGACGAGTTCGTGGCCCGGATGAAGCTCGTCCGGGGCTGAACGAAAGGAGAGAAAGGATGTCTACAGGCAACGCGAAAGTTGTCGTCTTCGACCTCTGGCACACCCTCATCTACGGTCTATCCACCGACCCCATCGTGACGCTCTGGAAGAGCATGGCGGGCGATGAGGAGCCGTGCCCGAGCGAGTTCATGGAAGCATGCCTGACCACCGACATCGGTGACCCCGATGCCTTCGTCACGGCAATGGCCGCCCGCTTCGACCGCAAGGCGAATCGGGCTCTCAAGCGGTCTTTCCGCAAGCTCACCGCCACCGAGCGCGAGGCCATCGGGCTCTACCCCGACACCCTGAAGGTTCTCGACGAACTGGAAGGACGGGGCAAGCGCCTGGTTCTCGCCTCCAACCTGTGGCCCTTCCCGCTCCCGCGGGTAGACGAAGTCCTCGACCTGAGCCGCTTCGAGCACCTGACCTACTCATTCCGGGTCGGTGTTCGCAAGCCCGCAGGCGCGCTCTTCGCCGACATCACCGGGGCCCTTTCGGTACCGGCCTCCGACTGCGTCATGGTCGGGGACAGCATCGGCTCCGACATCGTCGGCGGTCTCGCCGCCGGCATGGAAGCCGTCTACATCTGCCGGTCCGCCCAGATCGGTCAGGTGCCCGACGACGTACCGGAGAAGGCCGGGGTCGTCACATCGCTCTCCGAGCTGCTCGACTGACGGTCCGCCGTCTGCCGGGCTTCTCTTTGGAGCTCGTCCGTGCCAGCCGGCAGACCTCGTCGGTCTGCCGGCTGAAAGAAAGGGTCCGAGTGCAACCGCTCCGGGCCGTTTGTTGCCGGGCGTCCGCATGAGCGGCGCCCTGAATCTTCAACCAGGAGTCAACTTATGAGCCAGAAGAAAGCCACCTTTGCCGTCACGCCCCGACTGTTCGTGCCGCACCGCCGGCCGATCATCCTGCCCGAGGCGTTCTACGGCTTCCGGCGCCCCCGGACCATCGACCCTCAGGACGTCTATCACGCGGTCTGGGAAGCCGTGGCCGGTCTCGCCTACGACCAGTCCTTCCTGACCCAGTGGAGCGGCCTCGCCCACAAGTACTGCGACCAGATCCGCACGGTGGAGGACGCGGTGCGTTTCGCCAACGAGGCCCTGGCGCTCCTCGACGACCCCTACACCCGCGTGCTCGACCCGGAGAAGACCGGCGAGTACAACGACGAACGGGTCGGCACCCTGGTGGGCATCGGCGTAGTCTTCGAGGGTGACCCGGACAGCCAGGGAAACCTGGTCATCGCCCGGGTGCTCGAGAACGGTCCCGCCGACAAGGGCGGTCTCAAGGCCGCGGACGTCCTCCTCAAGGTGGACGACATCCCGCTCGCCGGCAAGGATCGCAAAGAGGTCATCGACCTGATCACCGGCGAGGAAGGCACCGCGGTGAAGATCACCGTCAGCCGTGACGGCGCCGAGGTCGACCACGACATCGTCCGCGGTATCATCAACGTGCCCACCGTCCGCACCGAGCGGCTCGGGAAGGTCGCCTATATCAAACTGGCGGCTTTCATGCAGGACGACACCGTCGACGAGATGGTGGCCGCCCTCACCGAGCAGGCCGACGCTGATGCCTATATCATCGGCCTCCGGTACAACCCCGGCGGGCAGGTGATGAACTGCATCCGCACGGCGAGCCTCTTCCTCGACCAGGGAGAGATCGTCTCGATCCGCCAGCGCGTCCCCTTCCGGGGCTACCAGAAGACGACCTATCGTCTCGCGGCAGACCGCCTGGTGACCGAGATCGTCGACGAGGACAGCGGGCGCACCTACACCCAGGAGATGCCGCGCGAGAAGAACCTCGCCGATGGCAAGCCGGTGGTGGTCCTGGTGGACAACTACTCGGCTTCCGCCTCCGAGATGCTCGCCGGCGCCCTCAAGGACCTGGGTCGGGCGACCATCGTGGGCAAGGCGACCTACGGCAAGGGTATCGGCCAGACCGTGCAACCGATGCTCGGTGACACCACCCTGATCGTCACCTCCCTTCGCTATTACAACCCCAGCGGGCACTGGGTCGGCGACGGGCACAACAACAAGTACGGTGTGACGCCCCACCACGACGTGGACCTGCCCGAAGGCGTCATGGCCGGCAGCCCCGAGGATGCGCAGCTCAACTTCGCCCTCGAGCTCATCGGCAAGCAACTGGCAGGCTGACCGCCTGAATCGAGGAGCCGCCACCATGACCGGTGGCGGCTCCGTTCATCATCGAAACCTCTCTCCACAGGAGATCGACATGATCAAGATGACCCGACACTATGTCCTGGCCGGGCGGCAGACCCCGGCTCGCGAAGTGCGGCTCGACTCCATGCAGGCTCTCGCCGAGCTGGCATCGTTCTACCTCGTTCCCCAGGCGATGCAGATCGCCTCCGACGAGCGCAAGATCGAGCTCTGGCG
>JAGQHH010000522.1 GCA_020431945.1 Cyanobacteria bacterium HKST-UBA02
AAAAGGCTAGATCCTTGTGAGACAATGCTTTTGCTTCGGTGGATATATTGATTGGCATTTTTCATCAAAAAAAAGAAACACCCAGCCCAGCCCCTCCGGAGAATCAGGAAGCTCGGGAATCAAAAATTCAGGATCTTGAGCCGCCCAGGGGAAGGGTGAAGGAGAAAGTCGCTCCCTTCCCTGCCTCGCTCTCGACAGAGATCCGCCCGCCGTGTGCTTCTACGAGCTTCTTGCAGATGGCGAGACCGAGCCCGTAACCGGATTTCTTCTCGCTCCCATCGGCTTGCTCGATTTGTTTGTACCGCTGGAACAGCTCTCCCAGGCGCTCGGCAGGAATGCCCGGTCCCTGGTCCGAAACAGCGATCAAGACTTCCTTATCGAGACCCGTGGACGTCACGGTCACCTCAGAATTCTCCGGAGCGAACTTCACGGCATTACCAATCAGATTGACCAGAACCTGCTCGATGCGCTGAGAATCGCAGACGATCGGACATTCCTCGCTCCGGTCCAAGAGCTTGATATTCTTCGCTTCGGCGTTGGAAGACACCGAATCTATAGCACCGGCAACGATATCATAAACATTGTCGTCCACCATGGAGAGCTTGAAGTCCTCGCTATCGAGACGCTCGATGGTGAGGAGGTCGTTGATCAATTTGATCAGGCGCTCGACATTGCGCTCGGCGTTGGCCAGACGCTTGGCTCCGTATTCATTCAGCTCTCCATAGTTGCCGGTGCCGGCCACCGCCAGAGTTCCCTGAAGCGCCGCAAGAGGCGATCTCAAATCGTGGCTTATCATCGAGAGAAACTCGGCTTTGCTGTTCTGTGCTTTGATAATCTCATCGGACATTTCCCGAAAAGATTGATCGAGAAAACAGATCTCATCGCTGCCAGAGACCGGCTCTTGCAGGGGCTCTCTGGCCGCGAACCGTCTGACATTGTCGCCGATTACATTCAATCGTCTGACGATGCTCCGGCTGAATGCGCGACTCAATGACATGGTGAGAAAGATACTGAATACAAGAGCAGTAATAAGACTGGTCTTGGCATAGGAATTGAATCGCCGGGTCTCCGCCGAGCGGCGATCGAGAACTTCCTTCTCGCTTGCGATAAGGAGCTGCACTTCACTCAAGATCGGCTGGTACGAAGTCTCGGCAAACTTTCTATAGAAGTCCGGCGAGCCGACGCCGCCGCCTCGCATCACTCCTTCCATCCCCATCATCATGAACATGTCGGTCATCTCGTGACCGTGTCGCTCGATGCGATCCACCCGCTCGATGACGCTGCGCCGTCCCCCGGAGAGCTGGCGCAGACGCTTGTACTGCTGACCGAGATTCTCGGCCGAAGCGGATACCGGCTTGAGGCGGCTCATGTCTCGATCGAAGTAGCTGGCAGCAAGCATACTGCCGATTTTATAGATATTCGTCGAGACACTGTTTGCTTCTTCGATGAGAGCTTTGGATTTGAGCTCCTCCTCGAAAGCCGCCTCGGACTGCGAAAGAAAGAAGAAGACCAGCCCCAGAAAACAAACCTCGAACAGGACAGGCACTATGACCAGTAGAAAACCTTTCTGTGAGACCTTGAGGTTGTTGAGCATCTATAATATTCAAATCGTGTCGACCGCTGAACTATTATAGAGAATGGCCAAAGTACTTCTGGTAGAGGACGACGAGGAAATCGCCTTCAGCATAAGAGACTGGCTCTCAGGCGAGCAGCACACCGTGGACATAGTCCACAACGGATCCGAGGGTCTCGATCTGATGAGCAACTACCACTATGACCTGGTGGTTCTCGATATCAACCTTCCTGATATAAGCGGCATTGAAGTTTGCTCCACTTATCGCAAGAACGGCGGTAACGCCTGTGTTCTAATGCTTACCGGCAATGACCGGATCGTGGACAAGGAGCACGGGCTCGATGCCGGCGCCGACGATT
>JAGQHH010000523.1 GCA_020431945.1 Cyanobacteria bacterium HKST-UBA02
CAGACCTTTAAAGACTGGCATCATAGCTGGTGCCAGCTCAGCCATTGCGCGCCTCTTGCCCAGATAGAGCCGCTTTATGGACAGAGCCTGATCTAGGCTTTCTTTCGCCAGAGCGAACCTCTCCTGTGCCGAGTAAACCCTGGAAACGGTTAGCAGGGTGTCGCAGATCCGACAGTCGTCTTTTTCGAGCTCGACTTTCTCGACGGCGAGGACCCTCTCCATGATCTTCAGACCTAGTTCACCTCTTTTTTCCCTTGCCAGTCCTTCGGCTGTCCGCTCTATGGTGCTCAGCGGATTGACTATCGAGCAACCTATCTCGATCCTCCGTATGCCGATCGAGAGAACCCTGTCAAGGACTTTGAGCGCATCGGCATCGCGGTTTTGCTTCAGGAGGAAAACAAAGTACTGGCAGAGCTGGTATGCATACTGCGGGCTTTTAGTCCCGAAAATGGAGGACACTTTCGCATTTGCCTCCTGTAGCAGCGCTTCGGCCTGCACGCTTTTGTCTTGCTCACACAATGAAGTGATGAGACCGTAAGCGCCAGGCAAAAGTCCCTTGAAATTAATCACCGGATCTCCCTGGACACGGAACAGCGAGATTCCATGACGGGCATCCGCCAGCGCCTTTTCCGGCTCCCGTGCCTGGGCCTCCAGGTAGGCGAGTTGAATCCATAACTGGAACGCATCCCGCCGACCGGTGCTTTCCGCCAGCTTAGCCGCCTGGAGTCCGGCTTGTATCTGCGATTTGGCCTCGGCTATACTCCTTCTCTCTTTCTCCTCCGCGGAGATAGCCGCAGGGCCTCCTCCGCCATCGCCGGCATTGGACGTGGCTTGCTTCCCTTGCGCCTGATTCGCGATCCTCTGTTTCAATGCAGCTATTTTTCTGAGAAGATCTACTTTGCGCTCCATACTATCGGGAAGGAGATTCGAGGCTTTTAGATAGTACTCGAGGGCTCGCTTCGGGTCCGCTTCCGCACGGCTGTTCTCGAGGTCCCCGGCAAAACGCACATATATATTGGCTAACTCCGATCGATCGAGATCCGGTGCCTTTTCAGCGAAGCCTATGGATTTCTCTAGATTGCTTCTCGTCAGCCCGGTGCCACTGATGTTGACTCCAAGGCTGCTCATTGATTCATGCCTGGCCGCTTCAGAATAGCAGTGGGCAGCCATGGCATTGTTGCCTGCGGACTCCGCTATACGGGCGCCAAGCAGATAGTATGGCATTGGGACGTTATTGCCGGCCTGCTCGATAGCCAGGTTTATAGACGTTCCGGCATCCTTTACTCGCCCTTTGAAGAGTTGCAACCTGGCGGTATAGGCATGGACAATACCGTCCTCCTTGAGTCTCACATTAGCATCCCAGCGGTCTCTAGAATCGCTCATTTTATCGACATCGTGACGGGTCTTCGAAGCCAGCTTCGGACCCAGAGCTTCGAGCAATGCAAGCGCCTCTGTCTCGTGTCCTTTGCTCTCAAGGATCTGAGCGAGCTGAATGGTCTTGTAGTTTCTACCACCATAGAATTCGCGGCCGTTATGCTCATTATCGCTCGACACCACATCCGATGAAATAGAGATTGCTCTGCCTGCAAGTCGCATGGCCTCATCCGCGCGTCCCTGCCTGGCGCGGATGACCGCTCCATCGAGAAAGAGCATGATATTCGACTCGATCATATCTAGATTGGAAGACGAGGTGATCAAAGAATTGTTTTTGTTTAAATCCAACGCCCTGCGGATTAGGCGATCGGCTCGATCGGGGTAGCCAGCAGCGCTATAAAGAGAAGCAAAGCGCCTCATATTCTCTTGAGTCCTCAGGACTTTAAAAAAGTCCGGGCCGGGCTCAGGTTTCTGGCGCCGGTGAAAAGAATTCTCCTTCTGAACAAGGCTGTTGTTCCTGTCCACAATTGCCCATGCGGATTTCGAATTTCCCCTGGCCTCGGCGGATAGTGCTTTCTCGATATCGATCATGGAGAGAGCCGCAGGTGTATGCTCTTTGCAGAGAGCCGCGCTTCTCAAGAAATCGAGTACACGATCAGCCTCGCCAAACTGCCGGTGATCGCAGAGATCTCTCGAGAGCGAGAGAATAGAGCAGAATAAATTGATCGGTCTGCGATGGAAATCGTAGACGGGCGCCTCATTGCTATAGGCCTCAAGCAGCCTGGTGATTCCGGTTCGCGCCTCTTTCGTATCGTCCTTTAGAATTGCATTGCGCGTGCTCTGGATAAGGCTGAATTTCTGACTTTCGGTCAGGTCCGGTTTGCTTTCAGGCATAATCGCTCCGGCTCTGCTCGATATCTCGCGAGATTCGGAAGACTTTCCCCGGCTCTTCAAGATTCGGGAAAGGATCTTGAGAGGCTTTCTCAGCGACTGGGCATCGCTGCCCTGGGCTTTCTCGATCCGCAAGACAGCGGCGCGAGCTTGTCGCTCAGCGACATCAAGGGCGCCTTTTGCCTCGTACACCAAGGCAAGCTCGATCTCCAGATCACTTCTGGCCGGAAAGTAGAATGGAATCTTCTCCGCCTGCTCTCGCTTCTCTGACGACAGATGTTTGTCCATCAGATCGATCAGTCCTGTTAGTGTAGATAAGGCTCCGTCATGATCGCCTTCAAGCGCCTTGAGCTTTGCTATTCGCACATCAGGACAGGCCGCGACCGAGAAAGTATCGAGACTGAGTTCATCCTCGAGAGAAAAGTTTTTGGTCTGGAACTTCTTTTGCTTCTCGAAATAGGCGATAGCGCCCTTCGTGTCGCCAGATCCGGCCAAAGCATCAGCCAGCCACTCGATGTCATCTCCGTACTTGAGGCGGTGCTGCAAACGGGACTGTATTTGCTGCATCTGCACAAGAGTAGGCTTCAGGCTTTTGTCATCGGAGATCATCTCGATTTCGGCTGAGCGCTTCAAAGCCTGCCACAATCCTTCGAATCTGACATGCAAAGGCTCCTTTTCACTTGTCGAGCCTGCGAAAGCGATCCAGCCATCCATCAGTGTTTTCGCCTCTTTGATCCGTCCGGTCAGGATCAAGTGGTCGATGAGCTTGTCAAGAAACTTGTTTCGATACTCAGTGGAGCCCAGGTTGCATTCTCGGTTGGCAGATATAAGCCGCAGGCACCTGTTCGCTCCCTGCCAATCCCCGATGCAATCGCCGGCGATGAGGCCACCGACCGCCGTATGGAACACAAGGCTCTTTCGAGGCGGTGGCAGATCAAGGGCCCGCTCGATAAGAACATTTCTTGCTGCCCTCGAAAAGAGATCGAGATTATTGCGCTCGTAATAGTTATCTCCGTATGCGCTCCGGGTAGACCAGTTCACGACGCTCTCGTCCTGAAGGGTTCTGAAGAGATATCTCTCTTTCTCTTCGTCTATGATGCCGTCCATCTTGGAGGGGACTCGCTTTATCCTCTCGCTAAATGGCCGACTGCTGCGATCTAGATATGTGATTTCGACTTCCGACCCTGCGCCGCCGTCGAGAAGCTCTTCGATCTGCCGAAGTGACCTTCCCCGTAAAGACTTTCCGTCGATTGACAATAGCTTGCCGGAAATCCTCAAGGCGCCGGACTGATAGTCGGTCCCCTGGATGTTCAGACCCGAGTTCCCTTCAACCGTGACTCGCACCAGTGGTCGCGCTTCGGATCCTTTCGCTAGATCGGGCGCGGAAGATGTTGGTAGCGATTTTTTGTGTCTCCCGTCTCCGGCAGGCGATCCTGCTACCGCAAGGAAGCTCAGAAGTAGAAAAACCAGGATAGTGCCAGAGAGACGAGCGTGTTTCATTTAGACTCGAAATTCGATTTGCTGGATTCTCTATTATATCGTCGCAGCGCCGGACCTCCGTCTCGATCATCATTCGTACCGGTTGCCATTCCGGCACTCAGGTACACGGCCGCAAATGATCAGCTGGGTCTTCTCTGAGTTCTAAAGATCCAGATAGGCACCTGAAAGTTTGTCTAGAGTTCAATACACCTTCTTCTAGGTGGCTCTCTTCAGAATTACTCTTCGATTGGTTGGCTGAATCGACCGGGTAGACTGCCTTATATGAAGCTCTGTCAGGTGCTTCAGGCTTTCTTCCGTAATTGGCGCTGGTGTCTTAGGAATCAGCCATGCTACCGACTCATCGTACTCGCCACTTGTAAGAGAGCCTCTATAGAAATAGCTATCGGACTTTGACAGGTCTATCAGGTCCCTTATAAATTCACCAAGCTCACCGCAAACTTTACTGTGCTTTTCATCGTCTGGCTCCTCGCCTGCGCATTGCAGCATGATGTTCGCAATCTCTTTGATCGAGAGTGGATTTGGCGCATTTGAATTGATACTCGCCAGTAGTGTCACAACAAGCAAGTCCGACGGCTCAATCTGCCCGTCGCCACTATGATTGTTCTTCTTGCAGATCTCGTGGACGAAGTGAAACTCTGCATCAAAGTAGTTTCCATCAATCGTGTGTTCGCTGGGTGCGTGAAAGTGAATCTTCTTGAGTGTGGCTTTCAGAGGGGCTGCGCCGCAAGTCATGACTGTGATCACATGCTGAGACCCTTTTACATAGAAGTATCGGTGTCCTTCCTCGCCTCTCAACTCCACTTCTATGTCGCTGTATTCATCGCTGAATTCCGGTGCGTCATGCTTGGTGAGAAAACAACGATTATCGATGATGTTGATTGGCGATTGCTGAGTACCGAAATCTGGCGTAAGAACAAATGGGGCTGGACTGCTCATATCTAATTTCCCCTCCGTCAGGTCTTAAGAATTTACCACCAGACCGACACTAGATCTTTCTTCTTGTCTCCCCCATCCGGGGGCACTTGCAACCGAAGTCTCCAGCTTGAGCTGTGCCAAGAAAGTTTAGCGCGAACGGTGATCAACACCTGAATGGGGGGGCCGCTCCGGACTGGGTTGCTTTCAGATTACAGACCTTTATGATGTAAACCTGCTCTTAAACCAGGCACCAGAAGATTGTCAATTCCTCCTGTCTTTCAGGTGGTCCTGGAATCCGTCCCGGGGTCTAGCGGAGCCTCTACTAGCCAGGCTCGTTTACAAATGTAGCTCCAGCATCCAGAGAATCCTTAGGTTCAAGGAGTCCTTTTTCACCCTTTCGATTTGGAAGTTTCTACTCGAATCTACAGACCAGCTGAGCTCATGACCGGCCACTCTCGACGCAGTTTTGCGACGAACCGGGCTAGGAACTTCTGAGTTGTATTGAGAAAGGAGAACTCTATTCTTTGTCTTTCGCGTGCATAGCATTTCTGCGAGCACGCTGGATTGCTTCCCTCATGTCTTTGGGAGGAGGCAAATCGAACAGAAACCAAACGGAGAAACCGTATGAAACGAAGCATCAGACGATGGCTAGCGCTAGGTATCGTACCGGCGGCATTAGCCTTCTTCGGAGCCGTGGCTCCGGCTCACGCAGTCATCGTAAATGATTGCAGTAATATCCCCAATCCCGTTCCAGCCAATGAATTTCTCACAGTTACTCAGGCTAGCGGCGATTGCGTGATTGACCAGGCAATTAAGATCGATGGCAACATCATAATCACAGTCCAGAATGGCTCCCTTACGATCAATCAGGATCTGGAAAGTTCCAAGGGTGCAGTAGACCTGTTCTCAGGAGCTGATAAGGACATCACAACCAGGAAGCTTACTGCCGGAAATACAATGAAAATCATTTCTGGCGGCGCTATCTCTGTACAGGGGGACGTCGTTAGCTCCTTTGACCTCATGGGCTCAGGCGGTGATGGAAACATCCTCATCAAGGGGCAAAAGGATGTAAAAATTACTGGCTTTGTTGTGAACAACGGGGAAGATCCAAACGGGTCACGATCCGGTTCTATTCAGATTGACGCGAACCTCGGAGATACTCCCGACGCACAGAACCCGACGCCTTTGACTCCGTTTACTATTGGAGCATCTTCCAACAACGGCGTTGGTGGCTATCTGGATACGAGAAGCACTACGGCGGGAGGAAATAGTTCCTCTCAAGTGAGCACGGGTATTCGAATTCAGAATGGCGTCGAAGGTTCCGTTGGCGACATTGTCGTTACGTCTCTAGAGAACTCCGATGGCAGCGATCTCGGAAACATTCGGGTTCGAAACTCGGATTCGCGATCGGGCTGGATCGAACTGATTGCCCATAAAGGCAAGATCACTCTGCCCTCTGGAAAGCTCACAACCCGAGGCATGAACAATAAAGGTGCCGGCAACATTTATCTTCTTGCCGATACCATCGACGTGCAGGATGGCACGATCATCAACGCAAGCCAGAATGACAACGCCCAGACGACAAAGGCCTCCCAGGAGGTTATCCTTGCCGCTCGAAGAATCGCTATTCCGAATGGTTCTAAAGGGCTGACAATAAATGTCAACGGCGGCAGCCCATCTGCGTCTCTGACATCAAATCTGGCAATCACTCCACAGGGGGCATTCACACCGAAGAGCAACGATCAGATTCTGAATCTGATCTGGCAGCACACCATCAATGACGGCTTCTTCCTATACAAGGGTGAGGTCCATATCGATGGAGCCGGTTCGGCGCCGTTAAGCGTTCATGTTGATGGGAGCAACTCTCGGCTGTTCATCACCGGATATCCGATTAAATTCAACGGTGGCAAAGTAACCCTTACGTCAAAAGGTGATACCAATCACGGAATTACCATTGGGTTCTTCAAGACTGACGACTACGATGGAACGCAGGGTTTGTCGTTTGATAACACTGGAAAGGTGAAGATTTCAGCCAACGGGGAAAATGGAGCAGGCGGCAACGTCCAGATCCAGACTGATAAGATTGCCTTCAAGGCTAACGCTACCGGCGCGGATCCGGATGACCCCAACGACGATCCTGCATTTGACGTCGTTCTCAAGGCAAACGGCGACACCAAAGACGGCGGTACGGTGACCGTTTTTGGCGATTCCGTTGAAATCGATCAGCTAACCAATGCCAAATTGGCTGCTGATGCTGCTTTCAATGGAACCGGAAATGGAAAGACCGGGACAACATGCGGTACTGCTGCTGTTTGCTTCGTAAACGGCGCTCAGCTTCAAACCATAGATTTGGGTACCGACCCCGGTCAATTCAAGCTGACAGCAAGGGGTGGCAACGACTCCGGAAATGGAGGTCGTATCCTGGTAGCTGGAGGTCCGAACACCACCATCAAGCTTCATACAGAGGGGGCAATCAATGCTAGCGCTACCGCTGGCGATAGCAATGGAGGATTTGTCGATCTTCTGAGCACCATGGTGGTTGACAAGCCTTTGGAAAACGAGACGGTCTTCTCTGAGAAGAACCTCGTTAAGGCCAAAGGGACAGGAGATGGAAACGGCGGCATGGCCACTGCATTTACTGCCATTGAAACCGACGTTCTGCGGGTCTTCGACGTCGATACAGACAGTTTGACTGCCAGCATTCAAGGTGTCATCACCTTGAACAATGTCACCTGCCAACAACACAAGAGTAACGCAACCGGCTGGAGCCGAGCGTACTGGAACTGCTCAACTCCTTCGACGCCGTCAGAATTCGATGACGCAGTCATCGGAGTCGCACGAGATGATACGGTGTTGACCGCCAATCTTAAAAAGAACGGCACGCGCACTGGAGCTGGCAAAGTCAATCTGTTCACCTTCAATTCCCAGACTGATTGGCAGAATTTCTTCCGTCCAGTCCAGCAAGGCCAGGACTTCTCTGGGGCAACCTTTGTTGTCTCTGGAACCCCGAGCGCCGATAGGCCCAACATCTATAGCTCAGTTTTTGTGGGTGTCATATCAGGCAGCACCACTGAAATTCGCAAGACGATAATCAAAGAAGTAACCACTCACGAGCTTGGGCATGCCTACGATCATGTTGTTGGCACAAGCACGGCGGCAGGGTCCATTGGACGGGATCATCAATCCCACCAAGGAAATGGCCCCTTGCCTCAGGCGCTGACCCAGTATGGCCGATTTGTATGGCGTGACTTCCTCAATCTCGACTACTCGGCAATCGGATCGAGCGCTGGAACGTCAACTCCACGAGATCCATGCAATCCTACAAATGGCATTACAGCTCCATTTGCCGGATACACAACCACTATTACGAACCAGCAAGGGCAACCGGAGGTGATTTCAGTCTGTGACTCCAATACCGGAAAACTGGATGCCAGGCTTCCCTTCGTTTCTGATCCGGATAATCCGCCCCTCAACCACTTTGTTCTGCGCTCTCTCGATTCCGCCGGATTCTTCTTGCCGTCGGTCGAATCTGCATTCAATCAGAACATCTGGAGAGAGCTTTATCCGCAGGTCTTTGCCTACGAGGCCTTTGTTAAGTCTCAGGGCGGTGGCGTCTTCGCATTCGGAGTTGCCGATAGACTGTTCGCAAATGGTCACTTTGCCTGCTCTCGGGCCTGGGCAAATGACTTGACCAAGAACAATATCACGCCGCCTACGACTTTCGCTCCAGAGTGCGACGCTCCGATACCAACCTGGTATTCATTCTAGCTAGCAGCCTAGCTTAAGGTCCAAGTTTTGGCAGGAGCGAGAGGAATCTCGCTCCTGCATCTTTCGTGTGCCACGCATGTTCGACAGCTAGGAGGTGAGAGTCCTTACACAACCTGATAGCGGTGAAGTGTAGCGAAGCGCAAGGGCGTAACCGTGAGGAAGCGTCTGAAGGAAGCGTAGAGCAAACCCGCGACCTGACGGACAGAAACTGGATATGAGGCGAGCGTGAGCGGACGAGTTGGCGAATGACAACGAAGTCCATAGCTATCAAGGCTCACGAGCGTAAATTCAGCAGGTATGCGGAGAAAGTTGTCGAGCTTACCGTGGGAGATCTGCGCCGTGTCGCGAAAGCGACTGAATGGACCGAGAGGTCCGTCGACCGCGGCGTAGAAGTCAGCAGCGGACATAGTAGACGGCACCACCAGGCAAGCGCGGAGTAACGTGAGCGGCTGGAGCTGTACGTCAAAGGTCCAAACGGTACAAGGAAGTCGGACGAGGTACTCATGGACAGAAAGCAGCAGAAAAATCGGAATAACCCGACCTCAGATGGAAGGAAGCGGAGTGAAGCTCGGCGGAAACCATTGGGAGGGTCTGAACTGCCCATGGCGGAGAACGAAACCGGCGACCGGGGGACAGAACGACTGATGGAGGAAATTCTTGAGAGAGAAAACCTGAAGACAGCACTGAAAGCAGTTCTAAAGAACAAAGGCGCACCAGGGATAGATGGGATGACCGTCGATGAACTCCCTGGATACCTGAAGGAAAACTGGACGAAGATACGCGCCCAGCTCATGGAGGGCAAGTATGTACCAAAGCCGGTAAGGCGAGTGGAGATACCGAAACCGGGAGGCGGAGTCAGAAAACTCGGTGTTCCCTCGGTTCTTGATCGCTGGATCCAGCAAGCGGTGCAGCAGGTTCTCCAGAGGAGATGGGACCCGACATTTTCGGATAGCTCATACGGCTTTCGCCCGCAACGTTCAGCGCATCAAGCGGTGGAACGAGCGCGGAGCTACATCCGCGAGGGACACCAGTATGTTGTAGATATCGACCTGGAGAAATTCTTCGACAGGGTCAATCACGACGTATTGATGAGCCGAATAGCCCGAAGGATTGAGGACAAGCGAGTTTTGAAACTAATCCGGGCATTTCTAAATGCCGGAGTAATGGAAAACGGCTTTGTAAGCGCATCCGAGGAAGGTGTTCCCCAGGGCGGTCCACTATCGCCCATCCTTTCAAACCTGCTTCTCGACGAACTCGACCGAGAGCTAGAGAAACGGAACCTCAAGTTCGTGCGCTTCGCAGACGACTGTAATGTCTACGTGAAGAGCATCCGGGCTGGGGAAAGAGTGATGGAAAGTATCACCAAGTTCCTCTCAAAGCGGTTGAGACTGACGGTAAACAGGGAGAAAAGCGCAGTGGGAAAGCCATCATGGCGGAGATTCCTTGGATTCAGCTTTACGAGCAAAGCCAACCCGAAGATTCGGATAGCCCCAGCATCGTTGAGCCGATTCAAAGTGAAAGTCCGCCAGATGACGAAACCCACGAAGGGGAGAAGCCTGAAACAAGTAACTGAGGAACTCGCGAGCTACCTGGTTGGGTGGCGAGGCTATTACGGCTACTGCGAAACTCCCAGTGCTCTTTTCTACCTAGACAAGTGGATACGTCGCCGCCTGCGAGCCTTAGCCTGGCGCCACTGGAAGCGTGGACGCAAACGTTTTGCAGAACTGCGAAAACGGGATGTGAACCACGACTTGGCGGCACGGACCTGCGGGAGCCCCAAAGGACCATGGCGGATCAGCAAAAGCCCGGCCTTGAGTCTCGCGTTCTCGAACCACTACTTTGCTGCTCTCGGGCTTCCCTCTCTGGTCCGGAGTCCCTGATTGTGTCGAACCGCCGTGTACGGACCCGTATGCACGGTGGTGTGGCAGGGAGGAGTCCGTGAGGACTCCCCCTATGCCGATTCGATGGAGAGGTATGATTTACTGAGTTAGTACCTTTTCCGTTGTTGAAGAATAAACTATAAGAGGTAGTATCGTTGAATTCTTTTTCTCTCAAAGTGGCTCTTGTAGCAGTTTCACTACTGTCTCTGCCTTTCCTGAGCGGACCTTCGGTGGCAACGCCGATTCCGGACACTGATCCGAATCAAGATCCTCGCACCCTTCCGGAGGTGGTTGTGTTGAGGGATTGGGCCAACTCCTTTCGAGCGGCCCTGGTTAAAGCCAAACTTGAAAGGACTCAACTCAAAGGCCATAGAGTAGCTTGCAAACTTAAGCTGAACCCTTCTGGAAGTCCTGAAGAGGTAAGCGTTGATAAGTCCTCTACCGACTCCGCAATCGATCATATTGCTGAGGATATTGTTGGCAAAGCAATCGAATCCGTTAGGCCGAGTCGTCCCTTTCAGCAGGCTCTCGAGGTGGTCGTGTTTTTCTTTCCGGAGCCCCTTAATGGCTTTGACGATGTAAGAGTCAAGTTGAGAGAAAACGATAGACTGATCCTACTTAGTCCATCAATCCCTTATGCAGATCCTGTCGAGCTTAGCCGGGTTGAAGAGAACCCGAAAGACCCGAAAGACTTAGAACCATGGTTTGCTAAGTGTGAGAATAAGATCAAGCTGGCCTTTTCAGGATGCGAGCCCTTCATACAGCACCCGGTGTCTTGCTCATTCACTATTGAGAAGGACGGCTCTGTCTCTAGTCTGAAGGTTATCGATCCGACAGGATTCGAGAAGATAGATAGAGGTGTTGCCGGTTTGATTCGAAGGGCTGCTCCCTTTGAATTACCACCGTCGGATGTCCCTCTTAAGACCGGCTTGGTAGCTAAGTTTCAGAAGGGATATTCCTGTGAGGTCAAGGTCGACTTAAAGTCAAACTGAGTTTTCAATCATCAGGATACTGCTTACCAACACACCCGTTCGGGGGAATCTTTTCCTTCTCCCGATATCCTCCGCGAGCATGTGGAACGATCACATTGACGGAGGATTACTATGACATCGCGTGAGCACATGGACGCCACCTTATTCGCGCTCTCCAACGGCACCAGGCGTACTATCTTGAACCGGCTGGCAGAAAGTCCCGCGACCTACAAGGATCTAGAGAAGGTCGTTCCTATAAGGCATAACAATATCAGGAAGCAAATCGATG
>JAGQHH010000524.1 GCA_020431945.1 Cyanobacteria bacterium HKST-UBA02
ATAACGCCGACGCCATCATCGCGATCATGCATTCGATCAAACCGCCGGTGAATACGATCTGTCTCGGTCATGCCCTCTCCGGGGCATGCGAGGTCCTGGCCTCGGGCACAGGAGAGCGCTCCGCATACGAGTACTCGACCCTGATGTTCCACCAGACCATCTGGGAAGCCGAAGGCGATATCACCAATCTCGAGATCCAGGCTCTCCAGGGCCAGCGTTTCCGCCAGGCTCAGATCGAGCTCCTGCACAAGTGCACCGGTCAGGACCGCGAGGTGCTGAGAAAGGACATCGAGCGGGATTTCTATCTCTCACCGGATGAAGCCCAGAAATACGGTCTCATCGACAAAGTGATCAGGCATAAAGGCAGATCGAGCAAGAAAACGAGTCTCAAGCTCGCTTCCGCTGCTGCCAGCAAAAAAACCACCAGCAAAGCCAAAACGGCCGCCAGCCGCAGACCCAAATCCACGTCTGCAGCACGCAAGCCGGTGAAGAAGAAATAGGAGCTAAATCTGATGGACGGACATTTCCAGCTTAAGGTCATCACTCCCGAGCGCATCGTCCTGGACACGCCGGCAAAGAGCATCACCGCCACCGCCCGCGACGGACAACTCACCGTGCTTCCCCGGCACGAGCCCCTGGTCACCGCCCTGGGAGTGGACGTTCTCACTTATAAAGACAAAGAAGGCGTCGAGCACTCGGCAGCCATTATCGGCGGCATTCTCGAAGTCGGCGAAAACACCGTGACCGTGCTCAGCGATACCGCCGAGCTCGGCATCGAGATCGACGAAGCCCGGGCCAACCAGGCGAAAGCCAGAGCGGAAGCCGAGAAGATCCAGAAGACCGACAAACTCGACACCCAGCTCGCCGAGCTCGCTCTCACCCGCGCCATCGCCAGGCTGAAAGCCGTGGAGATGATCAAGAGCCGCCGCAAGCTTCACTAAGATCGGGATCTCAAGCCTCGAGCATATATCCCTGGCGATGGACTGTTTTTATATACGGTCTTTCTCCTTCCACATCGAGCTTCTCTCGAAGCTTGCGAATGTGGAAACGAACCGTGCCGGTATTGACGTCCCCTTCATCGGCCCAAACCCTGGCCAGAATCGCCTCTTGAGAAAAAATCTCGTTCGGGCCGCGCATCAGGAAGCAAAGTAGATCGAATTCCCGGGGAAGCAGATTGATCTCGGCTCCGCCTCGGCGTACACAGCGTGCGCCGCTATCGAGCTCCAGATCCCGGACCTTGAGCACAGCCCTGGCATCCGGCTCCTCCACCCGGCGCATGAGGGCCCGGATCCGGGCTGAAAGCTCCCGGGGATGAAAAGGCTTGGTGAGATAGTCATCGGCGCCGACGGAGAAACCCCGCTCTTTATCATCGATCTCGCTCAATCCGGTCAGCATGATCACCCGGGCAGTCCCGCCCTGACTGCGATAGCTCCGGCAGATCTCGACCCCGGTCGCATCGGGAAGATTGATATCGAGCACCACCAGGTCGTAATAATAGGTCTCCAACCGGAATGAGGCCTCGGCGCCTGTGTGGACTGCCTCCACGACATGATTCTCGTCCGTGAGCCAGTCCCGGACATTGTCTGCCACCTGCCGGTCGTCCTCGACAATCAGAATCTTAGCCATTCAAGACACTCGCTGATTTTCAATCTCGCTTACCACTTGCAATATACTATACGAGTTTCGAGGATATCGAGAGAGCAATGAGCGGTCTGAACCTCAAAGTAGCTCACCAGGGATTGATCATCATCTTGATCCCGCTTGCCTGCGAACTGGTGGCACTGGGAATGATTCTCTACCTGCTCGATCAATCGAATAGAGCGATCAAGCAAGAAGCCGTCTCCAAGCAGATCATGGAAGAGGCCAATAGTCTCAACAAGATCCTCTATGACGGTGGCGAGGCCATGGTTCAGTATTTCTACACTCGCGACATGACCGAGCTGGCGAAATTCCGTAATCGCGCAGACACCATGCAACGCACTTTCGACAAGCTCGAGAAGCTCTCCAAAGGGAACTACGAGAGACTCGAGCGGATCTATCTCCTGAAGCGGAACAGCGAGAAGATGATGGATATCATCTTCGCCCAGGGACTGCCGAAAGGACCCGACGACCCGGCAGGAAAACCCGGCAATATCAAGCGGTTTCGCGACCGGATCACGAACATCTACGGTCCTCTACTTGCCACCATCGAAGAGATCGTCGCCGAAGAAAGACAGTCTCTGGAGAAAAGAGTACAGGAAGGCCGTGAGTATGCCGAAAAGCTCAAAACAGTGGTGATGTTTGCCATCGCCTTCAGTATCGCCATAAGCATCTGGCTCTCGCTCTATTTCAGCCGCCGCATCACTTACCGGCTCGGGGTGGTGCACGGCAATCTCGAGCGCTTTCTCAAACGTCAGCCCCTGGCCGCCAAAGTCGTAGGCAAGGACGAGATCGCCGATCTGGACCGGGCTTTTCACGATATGACCGGCACCCTGGACCGCCTGGAGAAGAGCAAGCAAGAATTCGTCTCGATGATCAGTCACGACATAAGAAGCCCCCTCACCGCGGTGCAGGGGACTCTTGCCGTGGCCGCCGAAGGTAAATTCGGCAAGCTCGACGAGAGCGGCGTCCGGCGACTGGCCGGTGCCGAGCGCAATATAGATACGGTGATGCGATTGATAAACGATTTGCTCACCATCGACAAAATCGATTCCGGAAGTCTCAAGCTCGACTACCAGCCCTGCGAGCTCAAGTCCCTGGTGGACGATGCGATCACAACGGTAACACCGATAGGAGAAAAGAAAAGCATCGAGCTTCTCAACCTCTGCAAGCCCACCGAGCTCGACTGTGATGCAGGGCGGATCGAGCAGGTCCTGGTCAATCTCCTGAGCAATGCCATCAAATTCTCCCCGGAGAAAGAGCACATCACTATCAGCTCGGAGTCCGACGAAGAGACCGTCACCGTGCGGATAAGCGATCGGGGACGGGGAATTCCGGAGGGACTGCGTGAAAAAATCTTCGACCGCTTCCAGCAAGTCGAGACAGGAGACGACACGGACGGAGCCGGTCAGCTACAGGGCTTCGGTCTCGGCCTGGCGATCTGCCGGGGAATCATCGACTCTCACCGGGGAAGTATCGGAGTCACTCCGGCAGACTCAGAACCTTCCGAAACAGACACTAAGACCGGCAGCACATTCTGGTTTACCCTGCCCCGCTTCAGTGAGTAGATCTCTTTTTTCGGACTGACTTTTTTTGCCAGCGATTCCGCAATG
>JAGQHH010000525.1 GCA_020431945.1 Cyanobacteria bacterium HKST-UBA02
GGACATCATCTCGTCCCGGAGGCGGACCTGGATATCGAGGGCCTTCTCGAGGAAATCGGCGGTGACGACCTGGTTCAGGACCAGCATACGACCCAGGGGCATGCCGGTATTCAGACCCTGCTCCATGGCCTGGGAAAATTCCTGCTGCTTGATCACCCCGGCGTCGAGCAAGAGCTCGCCGAGTTTGCCGGTGCGAGCCCGCTGGGCGGCGGCTTCGTCATAGTCCTGGAGCACATCCGAGAAAGCTGCTCCGATTTTGCGGGCTACTTTCAGGCACTGGACCGCGATATTTATATCGATGGACTTGTCCCGCAGGAGCGACTGGGCTTCCAGGGCCATCTGCAGCTCTTTGGGAGTAAGCAGACCCTGCATGACCAGGACCTGACCGATCTGGAGCTTCTTATTCCGGGAGTGTTTGACCGCTTCTTGCAATTGCGAGGGCGTAACGATGCCGGCCTGAACCAAGAGGTCTCCAAGCCGTGCACTGGTCGAATATCTCCTGAATATAGAGGACACTAAGCCACGCCCTAACGATGCTCCGCTGTCGCTACTATATCATCTTGAGCCGCGCTACCCGGACAATCTCGAGAGGGCTTCGGCGAAGGCCTCATAGGTGAATTGGTCGAATAAGACAAAGCGAATTTCTTTCAAGGTCGAGTCTTCTTCAGCGAATTCCCGGGCTGTCTCGATGGCGATGCCGGCGGCTCGTTCCACTGGAAATCCGTAAGCGCCGGTGCTGATCGAAGGGAAGGCCACCCGGCCGACCCTGTATTGACTGGCGAGTTCGAGGCTTTTGCGGTAGGCGCTCTTGAGGGTGGCATCTTCGTTGCTGTCACCGCCACGCCAGATGGGGCCTACGGCATGAATGACATACTCGGCTTTGAGATTGCCACCACCGGTGATTACAGCGCCGCCGGCCGGGCATGTGCCGTTGAGGCTCCTGACGGTCTTGCATTCCTCCAGGATTGCCGGTCCCCCGGCCCGGTGAATGGCTCCGTCTACACCACCGCCCCCCATCAGGGATGAATTGGCGGCATTGACGATGGCGCCTACTTCCTGGCGCGTGATATCACCGCGCACCAGGGCGATGGTGGTGGAATTGATTTTCTTTTCTGACTCGGTCATCAGAGAGAGAATATCAGACCAGACGCTCTTTCACCTTGTCGACCTTGCCCATATCCGAAATCGAATAGCTGGCGACAGTGGCACCCTGTCCATCGAAGCTCGTCTCCCGCCTGGCGGAGGCGAAGAAGGCCCGGTCGCTCTTATAGCTGTTCTCCCGTAGGCTCCAGATATGCTCGCCGCCCGGACCGAAAGACTCATTCAAGGCGACACGCTCCCGGCGGAAGTTGTCCCGGACCGTGCTGGTGATGGCGTCGGGCGCATAGTGAGTGGTCAGGGTCCAGAAATCATCCCGGGTAAGAACATCCTGGGTGGTTCCATCGGGGTTCATTGTCCGCTGATAGCCGCACTCATCGGCATTGAAGTTCTGTGCCATGTCGAGCTTGACTGAGTTGAGGTGGTCGGCAGCGCTGTCGGCAATCTCGGGAAGGTTGAAGGAAGCGCCTTCACGCCGGGGGAGCCGGGCTACTTCCCGGGAATTGTAGACCGGATCGCCGTCGGAGTGCACCAGACCGATGGCTTTCTTGGTCAGGTCTCCGGAGTTGCTGTCGGCGATATTGCCGGGGCGATTGAGAAATTTGTCCCAGTTGTCGAAATTGCGGTCGGGGGTGAAGTCTGCTTGCCGGTTGCCGAGTAGAGAGGCGATAGGCGACCGGGATGTGTCGAGGTTGTCCAGAGGATTTACCGAGGGTCTGGCGATGTTGGCGCTCGTGCTCTCTGTCAGGGTGCCGGTCAGGTCGGCGGTCTGCTTCCTGAGCATGTCCTGAAT
>JAGQHH010000526.1 GCA_020431945.1 Cyanobacteria bacterium HKST-UBA02
CTTTTACTTTGCCGGCCCTGCTCTGGAAAAGCAACTTCAACTGAGCCGAGTCGGTGATCAGCTCGAGCTTTCCTCTGGAGTCTACGACAAAGAGATTGTTGCTCTTCATCGGCGCCGGTATATCGAATCCAACAGGCCACATTCGAAATCGCAAGACATAAAAGAGCCTGTCTGAAAAAATCTTTTGTAGAGCCTCGCTGCGCACATAGAGCAGTTGACCGGACTGGAGAAAGGGCGGTCCAGGCCGTCCGGAATACTTATCGGCAAATCTGGCGATAATCGACCTCGGTCTGGTCTCGGGCATCACCCTGGCGATATCGCTTTCCTCCTCCGGCGATGCCTTCCCCGGCTCCAGCCGATTGACCGGCTTCTTACCTCGCCCGGACCGCTCGGGATAGACGACACCGCTACCGGTCGCCGGCTCGGCGAAGCCGACGCCTGTCTCGACCTGCTCCGGTTGAGCAGCTACCGGCTCGCATACAAGCAGAGAAGCTAGAAAAATAACTCCTGAAAGAACGGAGAACAAGTTCTTCATTTGATTCATGATTTCGCAGCCCTGGACGACTGGCCTAAGCATACCCCAGAATGCAGCGGCTAGTATCCCAGGAGATTGTCCAGGATCACCTCGCTGGCGTTGAAATAAGGGTCTTTCTCTCCGAGAAACATCCCTCCCTCTCCGACGCCGTGCCAGGCATGCTCCGCCTGGGGAAGGTAATAGAGAGTGACCGGATTGCCGTTACACTGCTCGGCTGAGAGTCTGGCCACAACTGTGTCATGCCTGAGGCTGCCAATGAAAGCATCATGATATTCCGATCTGTATTCGAATTCGGCATTGCCTGTGCAGTCGTTCTCCTGTATTGCCCATCCTAATTGCATGGCCGGATTAGACTGCCGTATCTTGTCCAGAGCTCCAGTCCACTGCTGGGCTGCCCAGCTCATCACCCCCATGCCGCCTTCGAAAGGAAGCATATGGTCGGCTCCTCCGTGGATCAGAACAACCGGCATAGGATCCGTGGGCCAGGCTTCTGAGCCTGTCAGAGTACCGTGCACTGCAGCTCGATCGCTGAAGACACCGGGCATCTCGCCCACCAGGTGATGCACGAATTCGCCACCCTCAGAGAACCCCACAAGAATTTGATCATTGGGATCGACCGAGATACCGAGATCGTTCTTGACGCTGTCCACAACAGCCTTCATATAGTCCACGTCATCATAAGTCGGATCCGTGGGGGTGAGACCCGCACCCGGCGAGTTCCAGGAGGCTAGGCCGTCATCTCCCACCTCGGCCAGGGGATAGACCACGGCAAAACCCCTCTCCTCCGCATATCGGCTCATTTCGGTTTCGCGATCCATCAGTCCGGCAGCATCACCATTATTGACACCATGCAGAACATAGACCACAGAAAGAGGCTCTGTGCGATTTTCGGGCACGTAGACCTGGTAAGCGCGATTCTGACCGTCTACTGTAAGCTCCACCGTGCTCAACTCACCGGGCACCACCCCCGATGCCGGTTCAGTCGACTTATCCGCGACCAGCTCGACTTCGGGCAAGTCAAGGCGACCGTTGTCCGCGACCAGGGAGAGCGAGCCTATTCCATTTCCAGCTCGCGACCACAGGTCGGCGCTGGTTTCATTGAGAGTGCTATTGGTCGGTTGTTCGTATGCGTTCTGAACCTGGTCATTTTCAATGCTCACCATCGGGAGCCTCCTAGTAACGTGGTCTATCGATACTAGGTCATGAAGGCTAACTGAACGCTAACTGAGCAAAGTAGAGCTACACTCTCCCGTTGCCTGCTTTCATTATCAGGGGTGCCGTTTGCGAGTTGTATGCCCCATTCGCATGCCGCATCTCGGCTTGGCACAGAGCCTGTATCCGCACCAGCTCCTGAAGTTTTGATGCTCGGCGAGTTTTCTCTTTTCGTCCCCTCGAATTAGTCATGATCCTGTCCTCCTCCACCGACATTTCTAAAATCCCAGACAACCATGGGGAAATTGTGAGGGAGCTATAGAGCTGGTGCGAATTTCAGAATACAGGGAAAGGAAAAAGCCCCGCCGAAGCGAGGCTTTTATAAAACTCCCGAGGCTGGATTCGAACCAGCGACCAAGTGATTAACAGTCACCTGCGCTACCGCTGCGCTACTCGGGAACGAGTCAAACACGAAAGGGTCGGTTCACCGACAAAAACCATAATACACCATGGTCGGGGATGGGGGTCAAATTTTTAGGTGCCTGTAACAGCCCGGAATACCCGAAACCGAACCGGGCTCTTGAAAACCAGGCTTCCCGGCCAATCCTTCCTATCTCTGACCCTATCTCTGACCCTATCTTTGACGGAGGATTAAGCATTCCTGGCAGCAAAGGAGGCTTGAAATATGAAGCCTGTGTTATAAATCAAACCATTAGACAGACCTGGTTTGTCGTCCGGGGCGCGGGCTTGTATACTTATTGACCGTTTTAGAAGGCGGCAAACCTATTTTTTCAACCAGGGGAAAGTCGACATGGGCTTGTTTGGAACGCAAAAAATCAATCAGGGCGCGGCAACCGAAGCCATAAGCATGATCGAGCAATACTTCAGGCGTCGTGGGCTCGACCCTGCCGAGCATGCCCTTCAGGACGCCCAGGGCTACGGCTGGTGGCTCACCGAAGGCTCAGCCAAGATTTATGTATTCATCCAGGACAGCCCCCACGGAGCCGTGCTCAGAATTACGAGCCCCCTGGTCTTCCTGCCTGAGAACAACAGAGAACAGTGCTATCGCAAGCTCCTGGACCTCAATTCCAATCTGAGCAGCTGCGCGCTTTCCACCCACGACCAGATCGTCCTTGTCGTGGCACAGAGACCGACTTTCGGTCTCGTACAAGAAGAGCTCGACGATCTGGTCTGGCACGTCGCATATGTAGCCGACCTGCTTGATAACAAGCTCTCCGAAGAATTCGGGTGTCAGATGTACTCGGATGAGGCAGCCGCGAGTCGCAGTAGTGCTAAATAAGACTCAGGATCCCAACGGCTATTCAACAGGACAAACGCAAAAAATGACTCCTGTCCTCGGTGACGACGACATACTTTTCGTCTGCGATCTGGCAGGCGAAGCCGGTGCCATATCCATCAAGCTATGGGAGAACGTCACCGTCGGGCACAAGAGCGGACCCAGCGACCCGGTGACCAGCGCCGACATTGCCCTTTCGGAGCTTCTGGTGGAAAAGCTGAAAGAGCGCTTCCCCGGCGATCAGATCGTCTCGGAAGAGGATAAGAGCCATCCCGAATCAGTGGAGACTGAAAGGGTCTGGCTGATCGACCCCATCGACGGAACCGACAGCTATATCAAGAATAACGGGCAATACTCGGTGATGATCGGGCTTATCGAGAACGGCAGGCCGGTTTTCGGCTTTGTCTACGAGCCCATCCCTGGACGCTGCTATTACGGCGGTCCCGGATACGGGGCTTTCCGCAAGATTCGCGATGCCGCGCCCGAAAAGCTT
Organism: Cyanobacteria bacterium HKST-UBA02; assembly: GCA_020431945.1. The sequence goes on from JAGQHH010000526.1 coordinate 3,478, forward strand.
TTCGTCAAGCAGAGCCTCGAGCATGAGGATGAGACACGCCTGATGATGAGTCACCGGGATCGCCGCCGCCATCCCTGGGTAGAAGAGCTCCAGACAGTCAATCTCTACAAGACCGGCAGCATCGGCTTGAAAATCGCCCGGATTCTCGAGGACCAGGCGGATCTCTTCGTACATCTGTCGGGCAAACTGAAAGTCTGGGACACTGCCGGGCCCGCCGCCATCGGTCTGGCCGGCGGTCTCGAGGCAGGGACCCTGGAAAGCGACGAGCTATCCTTCCCACTTCCCAGTGTTCTGCACCGGACCGAAATAATCATCGGACGAAAGGGCTCCCTGTCCTGGTGTCGGAAACATTTGAAAGAGCCTCGATAATCAAGAACAAGAAAAAGCGAGTAACAAGTGAGTCAGAAAACGCCAGCCAGACTGATTAACGAAAAGGCGGATCTTCTCGATCTGTGCCAGGACATAGACCGGGCCGGGCGTGTTTCGCTGGATCTCGAGTTCATTCCGGAGCGCACCTATTTTCCGGTACTCTGCCTGATCCAGTGCTGCGTGGAAGGCAAGGCTTATATCGTCGATCCCCTGGAGTTGCAGGACCTGATGCCCCTCTGGGAGAGAATCGCCAATCCGGAGATCCTTACCATCCTGCACGCTGCCAGCCAGGATCTCGATCTGGTTCACAATCTCTCCGGATTGATTCCCAGAAATATCTTCGACACCCAGATCGCTGCGGG
>JAGQHH010000048.1 GCA_020431945.1 Cyanobacteria bacterium HKST-UBA02
TCAAATTGAGGCCCACGAGATTCTCGAGACCGGCAGAGGTGATATCAGCATTAGTGAGATCCGCTGCCGCGACGAGATCGCCTTTGATCAGCTTGAGGTCTTCATCGTTGACTGAATTAAAAGGATCGTTGACAGCTTCCCAGAACTCCAGACGCTCCTCTCGCTGCACCGTAAATTTCTCGAGCTCGGGCTTTTTCGCTTTGACAATCGGCTTGATAGGCAGGATCGGCTCCTCTTTCTTGTTTATCTGAAAGAAAGCCAGAACGCCGATAGCAAGAATCAGAAGAGAGAAGACCAACAGCGGAACCGCGTTCTTCCTTTTGACCGGTGCCGGTGGTGGCTCCACATTTCGACAGGCAAGAAGCGCTTCTTTCAGCTCGGACATGCTGGCGAATCGCTGGTCGGGATCCTTGGCCAGACACTTGAGGATCAGGACATTGAGAGCACCGGCCTTGCCCTCTCGAACCGTCAGCAATTTGGGAGGCGTCTCCAGATGTGCAGTGACGGTCTGCACATAGGTCTCGCCTTCGAAAGGAAGCGTTCCCGAGACCATCTGATAGGCGATACAACCCAGCGAATAGATATCGCTGCGGGCATCAACCGCCTCGGCTCGGATCTGCTCGGGACTCATGTAGTAAGGGCTACCCACCATGGTGCCGGCTCGGGTCTGGAAGCCGGTCTCGTCGGTCTGGCTTTCCTCAAGTTTGGCGACACCGAAATCGAGAATGCGGATCTGGATCTGCTCTGCCGGATCGCCCTCGAGCATCAAATTGCTGGGCTTCAGATCCCGATGGATGACACCACGCTCATGAGCATGGTTCATGCCGTCACATACCTGGCAGAGAATCTCGATGACGATATCGGGATCGAGAGGGCCGCTCTTCTCCATGAAAGAACCGAGGCTCATTCCCTCGACAAAATCCATTACCAGATAAGGCTGACTGTCGTCGAGAAGACCGAAATCCATGATCCCGATAATATTCGGATGACTCAAACGGCTTACAGCCCTGGCTTCTTGCTGAAAGCGAATGACCGCATCGGGATCGCTACTGTTCATGAAAAGAGTCTTGATAGCCACGGTCTTTTTGAGAATCTCGTCCTCGCCTTTGAAGACCACGCCCATACCACCGGCACTGATCCGGTCCAGGCGCGAGTAGCGTTCTCTCAATTTGGCGGGGGGAAGCTCGTTTGTTTCGTGCATCTCTAATTAGTGCATCTGTAATTAGTGCATCTGATCGGTCATCTGTTTCGGCAACATTTCCGAGGGCTCAACGCGCCTTTCGAGCATTCTGGAGAAGCTCGATCTTTTCCTGTACAGTCTCCTCTCTATTAGTCCTGCCCTTCCCTTCGAGAAAATCTCGGTAGGCCTTGAGGACTTGCAGGCGATCGGAGCTTTTCTCGCCTTCCGCTTCGCTCAAATAAAGGCAGGCCTGCCGGAACTCGTCCCGGGAAACATCGTATTGCCCATCCGGAGGAGGCCCGACCAGGGCGATCAGCCACATGAAACCAACCAGTCCTCCCAGAAGAACCGTGGCTATCACACCGAATATCAGAACACCGGCAAAAGATGCGACCATCTGCTCGGGAGCACCGGTCTCGGGACGGGAGAGCTTGCGAGCCACCCATTTCTCAGCCCGCTCCACCGACTTCAGCTTCTGGGGTCCGTGTCGCATCAGAAAGGTGAACAACCAGCTAGCCAGGATGAAAATGACCACGAGGTAGAGAATGTCTCGCTTATTCCGAGTTAGCTTCTCCTCCTCGATCACCTCGAGATCGACGGCTTTCTCGCAATGAGTGATAGCCAGGGCCTGCCTGGTAGCCTTGAGCTCTTCGGCGCTCTTCGCTATGAGAAGCGCGTCCTCGAGAAGCCCCTCCGCGCTGGAGGCATTTCCTCTACCGAGCTCCAGAACGGCTTTCTGAAATGGCTTCTTCCAGGCAGGGCTGAAATTGTCCGCACTTTCAGAAACCGGCTTTTCAGATACCGCCGATTCCTGAGCCCCCGCCGGCTGACAGAGAAACAGCGGACAAGTCGCCAGGACCAGACAGAAAAGGGCAGCAATTAATCTACTGGGTCGGCTGAATCGCACTGGAAAGCTCCTGTCTTATGCTCTGATTAGGTTAGCAAAAGGTTGCATGGAGAACAACGAGATCGGGCATAAGGAAGGCATGGAAGTTCTGATCCTAGCTATGGCGATTTCGCTCCTGCTCACCCTGTTGCCGGTCCGCTCGCGGTCCCGGGACAGCATAGCCGCTCCCCCGGCGATCAGGCGCTCTATCAGCCTGGGCTCGGGTTTCCCGGAAGGTGATAGCCGCAAAGCCAGCCGTGAGGCTCTCAGGCTCGAGCGCCTGCTCAATGAGAGCGGCTCTGCCAGTAATTCTTTCGCCACCAGGGTACACACAGAAACCATCTCCTTCGAAGGCAAGACCTTCGTGATTGCGGAGCATGACGGTATCCTCCTGATCAGGGAAGACTCCTGAGAAATAGAGAATCCAAGCCCCTATAATGTCATGATTCGAAACCGGGAAAGAATCATGAACACAATCGATTTGCGAAGCGACACAGTCACCAGGCCTACCGACGAGATGCGCCGGGCCATGTACGAAGCCGAGGTGGGCGACGATGTCTTCGAAGAGGATCCCACCGTCCGGGAGCTCGAGGAGCTCTCCGCTGAGCGGCTCGGGAAGGAAGCCGGGCTCTTCGTGGCATCCGGAACCATGGGCAACCTGGTCAGCCTCCTCACTCACCTGGGTAGAGGCGAAGAAGCCCTGATCGGCGCCGGCAGCCATATTCACGAGCACGAGCAGGGAGCGGCATCTTCTCTGGGAGGCATAGTCCTGCGCGCCCTGCATAAAGGCGGGCATGGCAGCCTCGACCCGGACGAGATCGAGGCATCCATCGCCCCGGACGATGTCCATAAGCCCAGAACCAGATTGCTCTGCGCCGAGAATGCTTATAACGGCAGAGCTCTCGGTGTAGACGAGATGAAAGCGATCTGGACGCAGGCTTCTCGATTCGGTCTGAAAACGCACCTGGACGGCGCCAGGCTATTCAATGCCGCCACCGCTCACCGGGTAGACGTGCACGAGCTGGTGGAGGGCTTCGATTCCGTACAGTTCTGCTTTTCCAAGGGACTCTGCGCCCCGGCGGGCTCCATGATCGTCTCTGACCGGGACTTCATCAAGCAAGCCCGGCGCTGGCGCAAAGCTCTTGGTGGCGGCATGCGTCAAATAGGTGTGCTGGCTGCCGCTTGCCGGATCGCTCTCACCCGCATGACCCTGCGCCTGGAAGAAGACCATGCCACCGCCGCCCTTCTCTATGAGCAACTCGGCAATAGCAAGGGAATCAAGCTCATTCCGGAGCTCCGGGGCACCAATATGGTCTGGTTCGATGTCGACATACCCGGAGTCACGGCGCTCGATTTCGTCCGGAAAGCAGAAGAAGAAGGCGTCCTGGTTTTCGATTGCTCCAAAACCACCATCCGGGCTGTCACTCACCATGGCATCAGCGAAGCTGACGCCCGGGAGGCGGCTTCGCGCTTCGCCCGGGTAACAGCCGGATTACAGACGAATTGCTTCAGCAGGTGATTCCCACAGGCCGATAGACCAGACCCGGAAAAACCTTCTGGAGCTTTCTGTTGCCGAGAAGCTCCAGAACCACTTCAGCCAGTACCTGCCTGTAATCCGTCTCCACGGCCAGACCCCCGGGACCGATAACAGGCAGGGCCGTTTCATCCAGACCTTTCATGTCCTTAAGCCCTTTCGTGCTTCCAAGGATCCGGCCTCCGGCAATACGATCCCCAAGAGCCATGAGAGCGAAGCCCCGGCCGTGGTCCGTGCCCATGGAGCTGTTCTCGTAAGTACGCCTGCCGAACTCGGTGAGAACAAGAGTGGTGACACCGCCCGGGAGTCCCTTCATGTCCCGGTCGAAAGCGCTGAGGGCCTGTCCGAGCTCGCTAATCAGAGCCGCCTGCTGGCCGTCGGCAGCCCCCTGGAAAAAATGAGTGTCCCAGTTGTCCATATCGACACAGGCAATCTCGAGACCGATGCCGGCTCTGGCAATCCGAGCCACTTCCCGGAGACGCCGGCCGATCTGGCTATCCGGATAGGTGACTCCCCGGGAAGGCTTGTAGCTCGAGGTGCCCAGGGTCTCCACCCGGGAAAGAAGTGCCAGGGTCTCTAGCCCTGCCTGACCGAGAGGCGCCGGAGCGGACTCATAAAGCGATGCCAGCCCGTTTCGCACAGAATCGGGTCGGGCTTCCCCGCTGTCGAGCTTGATCTCCTCCATGGTATTGATAGCAGTGGCACCGGGAGCACCGCGGAGGGACTCGGGAATGGCTGCTCCGATCGAGACAGCAGCAAAAGGCGATGGCCGCGAATTCTCCTGACAAAAGAGATGCCGTCCCAACCATCCGCCGGTCAATCGGGCCGATGCGCTCTCGCCATGCTCCATTTGATCCTGGGCCTCGAAATGAGAGCCGCTGACATTGTCAGATCCGACCGATTGAACGATGAGAAGGCGCCCCTCCTTGAAGGGCTCTACAAGCGGCTGCATACGGGGATGGAAAGAATAGAAATCCGTCACCGGACAAGCCAGATCGCCATCCCCACTTTTTTCTTTGCGAGCGGTCTTGATACCGAGAGTGGGGCGCGCCTTGAAATAATCGTCGTCCCCGTAAGGAATAATCATGTTGAGAGTATCGGCGCCCCCTCTCAGAAAGACACAGACCAGGACATGATCCGGCTCCTGGGAATCGGCGCCCCCCTTGAATGCGAGACTTCTAAGGAAGCTTCTTCGTGATTGCTTTTTCACAGACAAGCCTCCTTCAATAGATCTGAAATGCCGGGGACGCCATTACAAAGCCGAAAACCGATGCAAGACCTTGCTCATTTTTTGCGTCGCCGCCCCCGCCGGCGAATTTCTCGAGAGCAGCGAGCTCGGCAGGGCCGGGGCGTCTTCCGGCAAGATGAGCGAAGATCAGAGCCGGGTCGACATTCTTGTCCTGCCGCGAGAATGCCTGATAGATAAAAGACAGAGGCACAGAGGTGCCGGGGATTTTCTCGGCTGCCAGGGCGAAGGCGAAATTCCAGCGCCAGAGAAGGGTCCCCATCCAGGGAAGCTCTTCTTCCGGATAGCCGTCCGGAGTCGGATGCTGGAAAGGAGTCTGACCCATCCGAGAAAGATATTCGGTAAGCTCGTCATGAGCATGGGTATCGGCTCCGGTGGCTCGAAGAGCGCTGACGACAAATCGAAATGGACGCTTCATCTTATTGCCCCGGCTCTCGACAAATTCGGGAGAGTTCAGGATCATCCTGACCGCGGCCTTGATATCGCCACCGGTGCTGGCGAAATGGCCGGCCACGGTCTCAACGAGACCCCGGGGAGGATCGTCAGCTACGAACCGACGCACGAGCTTGGAGGCGATATGCCTGGCTGTAGAAGGATGGGCGCAGACTATATCGAGGAGCTGCTCGACGTCCTTTTCACCACCGCCTGCCGGTATGACCGTTCCCAGGACGACTTTCTCGCCGTCGTCGTGAAGAGGCTTGTCGAAATAGACTGTGCCCTTGCCCCAGGAGTCGCGCAGGCGCCAGCCGGTAAGACAACGTGCCGCCTCGAATACATCCTTTTGACTATAGCCGCCGTCGACACCCAGGGTATGCAACTCCAGGAGCTCCCGGGCATAGTTCTCGTTGGGCGCATCGCTCAGCTTCTCGCGCCTGTTCTCCTTGCCGTCGAGATAGACCAGCATGGCAGGCGAAAGGCAGGATTGGCCGATCAGATCGCGAAATTTTCCCAGAGCATTCTTGCGCACCACCTGCATATCGTCCGCTGGCTTGAGATAGATACAGTCGCCTTTTTCCAGGTTGATATTGAGATGATCGCGCCAGAAGTCGACCATCGCCTCGAAAAGCTGCCTCTTGCTATAAACCGCTCGCAATACCGTATGGCGGACCATGTCCTTGCGCAGAATCTCTTTCTTGTAGTCATAGCAGTCCCCGGGCTTGAGATAGAGGGACTCGAATCGTCTTGCTCTCAGATTGCAGAGGGCGTCGTCGATCTTATCGTAGTCGAGCTGCTCGTCTATCCAGGCGGCATGACCTGTTTTGCGAACATAATCCAGATCCCCGGGAGCCGGTCCGAAACCTGCCCTGCTCAACAGATGGAAAGCTGGATCGATGGAGTCCGAGTTCGAAAGATCGAGCCGTTCCGGTACTCCGCCACCCAGGCGTTTGCTCAGCATGCTGATGCCCCGCTCGCAACCGGAGAGCATGGTAGCGCCTGTGAGCAGCGCGCCTGCCTGTAAGATCTTTCGGCGCCTTACTTTCATGGCGTCTAAACCGATTGGATTTCGGCGCTTTTCGCTTCCGCAGAAGGGCTCTTCTGCCGCTTCGCCTCGGCTCCGGCACGCCAGAGCCGCCAGAGAGAACGGACCGTGGTCCCGCCACCGGCAATGGTGACAACCGGAAAGACCAGAAGCCATCCGACGATGGGAAACAGATAAGTAAGCTCGAGCACCAGGCCGCCATAGAGAGTGACTTTGCACCGGGAGCCCTGGCCGAGACCGAGACGTTCGCCGATCACAGTGGCCAGACCGGCAACCGAGGCATTGGCGAACAGAAAGAAGAATGAAATGACAAGCAGGACACAGAGCTCCGCCGGTCCTTTGCCCAGAGAGGAAAGAAAGCCGACCAGCCCGATCGCCAGTCCCAGAACCGGCAGACCGAGGAAGAAAGAGGAGACGAAGCTCCGGCGCAGTATATAAATCGACTCCTCCACCAGATCGGGCCAGATCGCCCGGCTGAAAAGCCATACGGCATTGAAGGCGAGCAGAAGCCCGACGATCACGAAAAAGATGGCCATGGTATCGGCAAGAATCATTGCAATTTCCTCGCTGCTTTCAAGCTCGATTTAAGCTGGATCTATTCTTCTGTTATACCTGAATTGTCACCCCGGTCGACGATCTTGCAATTTACCTTTGCGGGCTCGAGATAAGCCCTCATGGCCTCGTCGAAACGCGAGGGAACACAATCGTAACCACAAGTGAAGATATCGACGAAACAGGAGCTGTGCTCGGGATAAGTATGAATACTGGCGTGAGATTCAGCCAGGACATAGACACAGGTCATGCCCCCGCCCTCGAATTTATGACTGCTGCGGTCCATGACCGCCGCCCCGGAAGCAGCAATCGCCTCGGTCATGGCTCTTTCGATTCCTTCATAGTCGAGAAGGCGCTCCCGCCGGCAATTAACATAGCTGGCAAGCAGGTGTATACCGCCGAAAACGAACTCTCTTTCGCTAGCTCCGGTTCCAGTCGCCGTTTGCGGCTCGTTAAGGGTGGCCTTGGGCTCGATCATAATGATCCATTCTACATTTACGAAAGACACTTTCTTCATCCCGATGCCAAAATCATTCATAATTGACCTGAGTCCCACCAGAGAGCCCTGAAATTGAAAATCCTCCTGCCGTTAGACAGCTCCGACTATTCCCGGGCAGCCTTCGAGACCATAGCCGGCGCCACCTGGCTGGGAGCCTCCGAGATTCTTCTGGTCACCGTGGTACGTGCCATCGAGCCCCTGATGCCTTTCGCCATCGACGAGAAAGCCGTAGCCCGGGAGCAGGAAGTCCTCAATGAGAAGTCCGACTGGCTCATGGGGCTGGCGGACAATCTGCGCAAGACACTTCCAGGCTGCCGGATCAACTTTCGCGTTAAATTCGGTGATGTCAGGGAGGCTCTCATCGACACCGCCGTCGACGAGGATTTCGATCTGGTGATCATGGGCTCTCACGGCAGAGGCTCGATGGAACGCATTTTCGTAGGCAGCGTCGCCCAGGCAGTGCTGGAGCACGCACCGGCAGCGGTGCTGATTATCAAAGTCAGGGAATCGGGCAAGCGCACAGGCACCACGAAATTCAAGCGCATTTTGATCCCATACGATGGCTCCATCTATTCCGGCGACACCATCTCCTGGCTTGCCAATCGTACATGGCAGCCCGGCACACGCTTCCACCTGGTTATGTCCATTCCGGAATTCGAAGAAGTGGAAAAAAGAGGCGTGAGCCGGGGCGAAGCCGAGCTTTTAAAAGACCAGTGGCACCACATCAAAGAGCGAGCCTTCGAGATTCTGGAAGAAGCCGCCCTCAAGCTCGGCAAGCGCTGCGGCAACGAGAATGTCAGTGTCGACGCCGTACCCGGCGAGCCGCAAAGAGCCCTTCTCCAGGCTGCAAACAAATTCAAAGCCGATCTCATCGCCTGCGGCTCACACGGACGCTCGGGACTCTCGCGACTGCTCATCGGCAGCGTCTCCATGCACCTGGTCAATAATGCGCCCTGCCCGGTCCTCGTGATCAAACGACTTGCTGGAAGCGAGAGTAGCGCTCATGCGCATCAGGAGACCGCTCACCAAGCTCCGGAGCCGCTTTCCGCCGAGCCGGTGAGGGAAAAACGCAAGACCGTATCCGAGACCCGTCCGCCCTTCACGATGATGTAGCCGTGACGAAAGACGTTGATAGTCCCAAGAAGGTTAATATTCCGGCGACACTTTTCTCGGCCCTGCTCATCTCATTTACCATCCTGAGCTTTTTCGGTCAGTTCTGCATCGCCTTCGAGCTTCTCAGTCATTTTGCTTTCCAGTTCGCCCTGGGACTTCTTCCTTTCACCATCTATTACGTCAAGACAAAAAAATACGCCCCGGCGGGCTTCTGCGCTGCCGCCCTGGTTGCCAACCTCATCCATATGGCACCTCTATTCATGCCGGCTGAGGCGCATCTGAATGCGGATCTGAAAGCAGATCTGAAAGTCCTGCAATACAACATCAACAGTCATAACCGATCCTTCCCAGGTCTTGCCGCCTTCATCAAAGAAACGGATGCCGACATCGTCTGCCTGGAGGAAGTCAGACCCGAGACAGACGAATATTTGCGAGCCAATATCCCCGGGTCCTACACCACCCGGATCTCAGTACCCCGCAAAGACAACTTCGGCATCGCAGTCTACAGCAAGCTGCCCTTCGACAAACTCGAGGCGGTCTCTTTATGCAAAGCCGAGATTCCCAGCATCACAGGAAGTTTCGAAATCGCCGGCAAATCTGGTCACCTGATCTGTACCCACACCCTGCCCCCGATCAATACCACAGTGTTCGACTTCCGCAACGAGCAACTCTCCCGGCTGGCGGAGCTGGTGAACACCTATGACGGTCCGGTCGTTCTTGCCGGGGACCTGAATGCTTCGCCTTATTCTTTCTATTTCCAGCAATTGCTGAGCAGCACAGGCTTGCAGGATACGGAGCGGGGACGTGGCCTGAGACCCACATGGCCAGCCGGACTGCCTGTTTTCGATATTCCCATCGATCATATTCTCGTGAAAGGAGGGCTGGTTACACTCTCCCGAGATGTCTTCGATGGCTCGGGCTCGGATCACCGCGCCGTGCTCGGTACTTTCAAGCTGGAAAAAGAATAGGCCAGATTCGTTAGTCTAGTAGTGAAAACCCTGAGCTAGAGCGATACAAAATCTGATGGAAATACCACGTCCCCGCTGCTAAATTCGAAAGCATACGCCGGGAATGGATGAAAATGAGAATTATCGCAGCCGTCTTGCTTCTATGGCTCACTTCTACGTTTGGATGCCTCGCCAAATCGAATGATGGAATCGATGGGAAGGTCCCTACTCCTGTCGCATCAAAAGCAAGAGAAGGCTCGTCGGCTCTTGCCCGCAAGCTCATCGACGATCTCTACGCTGTCTGCCGGGAGGGGAAATGGTACACCAGATGCGGCTCCGGTGGTCTGCTCAAATTTACTGACGAGCAGAAAAGCAAAATTGTCGGCATCAAAGAGAAGCTCGGCGCGATCGGTGCTCCAGCGATTCCCGATCTCGTCGAGGCTATGAACGGGAGTTATGCCTTCGACGCAGAAAGAAAGAGCAGCCGATTCAAAGACAAGGCGAGAAGCTTTTGCACTGAGGTTCTGCAGCAGATTGGCTTACCAGCTCTTCAGTATATTTGCCAGGGAGACATTCCTGAGAAGAACATCAAAAATCGCTATCTTAATTCCTTTGTCGGCTCCCTGGGCGATAGCGCCGTAGGAGAGATCATGCCGCTACTGAGCAGCCAGGATGCTAATACCAGGGAGTGGGCAAAGGTCTGCCTACGAACGGCCTACAGCAATGCAAGCAAGAATCAGGCAAGGTTCGTGAGAATGCTCGGGGGCTCCAAATATACCAACGACGTAACCGTAGACCACTTACTCTTCGAATTGAAAAGTTGCCCGGACAGTGAAGTCCGCGCAGCCTGCATTCCTTCGCTTTTAGAAATCGCAGGGAGAGCACCAGCACCGATGGCACAAAAGTGCCTGCAGGGAGTCGAGACAGCTTCCCAGTCAGACTACCAGCCGGAGGTCCGGCAGGCGGCTTCGGAGGCCCTCACCAGGTTCGGTTCGAAGCAACGCTAAACCAGTACCTTTCTTTAGTTTCAAAATTAGTCATTTTTGAAAAATCGCAATATTGCGATTTTTCGATCTGCGATTGAAAAAAGAAAATATCCCCACCTCTTTATGCTCCGCCATCAGAAGCCTACTGGCTAACTGTAAAAATCACCGAGCGACCTGCTTTTGCAGCCTTTGAAAAGAATGCCTTCAGAAAGCCAACATTTTCCCAGGTGTACTCAAAATCTACTTCGTCCTTGTTGCCATAATCAGGCGGAAGTTTCCAATACCGATTCTCCAGCCATTCCTTTGACAGGTCATTCAGTGCTGTCGCAACATCTTTCACTTCATCCGGTGCAACATAAACAACGAAATAATCACCGCTGAAGCAAAGATGTCGCCCGCCGAAGATGCACCTATTGAGAGGGTAGGAACCGGTCTCCTGATCGAGCGTTCCATCGGACAGGCATCGATGTATTGCATCCCAGGACTTGTCTGATTCCTGGAGATTGTCCTCGTCCCACTCTTCTTCAATTTCCTCTATCAGCTCCAGTACAGCATCGTCGGACTCCTCATCGACCGCGTCGAGCAGTCGCCGAGCCTGGTCTCTGGTAACAGCAAAATGTACGCCAAGGCATCCCATCTAACTTTCTCCTCATTGGCTTTCACTCCCAGTTGAGAGTCCAGTCGTAGAACTGCTCGTATTGCTCCAGGGGAATCTCCATCTGCCCTTCGAACTCGAAAGTCGGGCTGCCGTGGTTGACGCTGGCTGGCGCTAGCTTGAATTCGGTGGCGGGAACGACGGCATCCTGAATGAGATTGGCTCCCTGATCTCGAAACCCGAGCTTGAACACCGAGAACTGCCGGAGGAACAGTTGCATATTTGCAGGTGGTCCCATGATCGCCACACGCACGTGCAGGAGCCCATCGGCCCAGGCTGTCTTGCAATAAGCGTCCAGACCGATGGGAATGATCGATACCGGTGCATAGTTCTTGATCACTGCAGCATTATCAAGTCTCTGTCTTCCGTACTGAGCCACCGCCTGGCTGGAGGGTCCTCTCTGAGCCTGGCTCGGTTTGTGCTTCTGAAGATAAGTCCCGCGCTGGAAAGATGGGGCGCTCTGGGGCGCAGATTCCGGCTCCGGGTTCTCCCGGGGTGCCGGGACAGGTCTAGACTCCCCTGGAGTATTGCTCAGGGTGATGCTCGATTGAGACGGTGCTTCCGCCGGCTCCGGAGTCTTTTCGGAGCAGGCGCCCAGACTCATGCAGGTGACGATGAGAACTGGTAAAAGAGATAGTTTGCCGGCTAATCTGTTGGTCATGATCACCGTTATTATTCCTACAAGAAACGAAGCGGTCAACCTGGAGCGACTTCTTGCTCGCCTCGGGCGAAGCTCGGTGGAACACGAGATTATCGTGGTGGACGCCAGCGATGACGACTCTACGAAGCAGATAGCGGAAGCTGCAGGGATCGCATGCCTCTCCAGCGCTCCGGGAAGGGGCGAGCAGCTTGCCGCAGGAGCCCGAGAAAGCCGCGGCGATGTCCTCTTTTTCCTTCATGCTGATACCGCATTCGAAGATGATCCCCTGGCAGCCATCGAGAGCCGGTTGAAAAACGACCACGATCTGGCCGGAGGCAATTTCGCCCTGCTCTTCGACGGCGACCGCCCTTTCGACCGTTTCACCGAATCGCTCTGCCGGGCGGTCCGGGTCCTGGGAGTCTATTACGGAGACTCGGGGATTTTCGTCCGCAAAGAGGTCTATGACCGGCTGGGCGGCATCAAGCCCCTGCCGATCATGGAAGACTACGACTTCGTCAGGCGTCTCGAGCGCCACCACCGGACTTGTTATATCACCGACATGCAGCTCACCACATCGAGCCGCAAATTCCAGGGCAGAAGCCCGTTGGCGATCATCTTCCACTGGATCAAGATGCATTTCCTCTACGCCCTGGGCTCGAGCCCCGAGCGCCTGAAGCGAGCATACTACGGTGACACTTGATTCGGTATCACAGCCGGACAGCGCCAGATCGGAAATGCTATACTCTTGAAATGACTGGAAATCCAAGAAAGTCCCTCTCAACTGCCTTGCTGAGCGCAAGCCTGATGCTGCTCGCCCCGATAATGCTCCTGGGACTTGCACCGGAAGCTCGAGCCCAGATAGAAGAGTCCACCAGCACCAAGATCGCGCCGGCCATCACAGCCTACAAGGCAGGCGAGTATCAGAAGGCGCTCCTCTTCATCAAGGGTCTGGACATAGAGACAGCCAGCGCCCCCCTTACTCACTATTACAGCGCCCTCTGCCTCCAGCAGCTCAAGCAGAACTTCGCTGCTTACAACGAGTACAACTATGTCTATATGACCACCCATAACAGAGAGCTCAAGTACAAAGCTTTCCAGGGTCTGAAAAGCCTGAAGCCGCCAGGTTATAAGCCGCCCAAGTGGCCCAAACCCAAAGTCGTCAAAGCCAAGAGCAGCCAGGACAACGTCTGGATCAAGCCCAAAGCCGGCTATGGCAAATCGGGTCCCGCAGCCACAGCGAGCAAGCAAGTGACTATAATTCCAACATCCTGCTCCCGGCGACACTAGAGCTTCGTACTATTACCTTGACAAGGCTTAGAAAAATTACATATATTGATGTGTAAGCCAGTTGTGACTTAGTAGGCAAATCATGCAACGATTCGGGCGCTCGAGATCTAGTAGAACGGTAGCCGGAAGTGCCATCACCGAGACGGGTCCTGCCCTTTTCATACTCTTTATCATGATCCTCTTCCCGCTCATCGACCTGATGTATATGGGACTTGCTTATGGCATCGTTTACTATCTCAATTTCCTGGAAGTCCGCGAGCTGGCGGTCCGGGAGCCTGCCGACACCGCCGTTGTGCTTCAGGACCTGGACAATCTCTTCGTCCAGCAGGGGCTCGGCAAATTCATCGGTCTGGCCATCAGCGACATCCAGCACCCTCTTCCCGGTCAGGCCACCCGAGCCGGCGACCCGCTCCTGGTAACATGTACTACTCAGGCACAGGTCGACCCCTTCTTGAGCCTGCCGTTTATCATGCCCGTGGCGGGAATCAACAGCCCTGTGACCTTCGAGGTTAGCTCGAGCCGGCTCCAGGAAGAGAATGGCCTGAACTAGGACTTACCAGCAGATGATTACTTTCAGAAGTAGACGAGCGAAAAGGGCAGCCAGCCTCGTAGAGGTGATAGCCGGTCTGTTCATTATCATTCCACTCTTCCTGTGCATGATCGACCTCTCAGCGGTCGTGATCGGTCAGATCGTCAATGATGCCCTGGCCAAGCGGGCTGCCCGTGCAGCAGCTCAGAAAGCCACCAGCGCCGAGGCCAACACCGCCGCCCAGGCCATCGTCAATTCCTATCAGGTCAACGGAATCGTCAGCCAGGCAAGTCTCGTAAACGTCACATTCAACGCCGGAAACGACGGCAACGTGATAATAGAGACCCAGGTGCAGATCAATGTCCCGGCACCGATTCCTTTCGTGCCCCTGCTCACCAACGGTCGGAATATGAACGCCCGGGCCACCGAGCCCATCGTGATGCTTCCGGCGGGACCATGACAGGTTACAGCAAACCGGTATTTATCACAGCACTCTTCCTCCTCGCAATAGCCGCCGGTGGTTGCTCGAGCACCACCAGCGATGGCAAGCCCGAGCCCGCAGGGAGCAAGCAGCAATCCTCGGAGAAGCCATCCGCTACCGATGCCGGTCCCGACCGGGCGCACAGCGCCAGCAAGCGCCGGGACAAAGACGTGACGGTCAAGACCAATGCCAGACCGATCACCCTGGAAGGCGAAGTGATCGACACCTGGTGCTATTGCTCAGGAGTAATGGGCCCGGGACGGGGTCCCGAGCACGAGAAATGCGCCAAGCTCTGCGTGGCAGGCGGCGTGAGCGCCGGCATCCTCACCGACGACGGCACTGTCTATATCGCCGCCAAGCACCAGGGTTATAAAGGCTGCAATGGCTTGCTCCTGCCCTATGTGGCGCAACGAGTAAGAGCCACCGGCTGGCTTGCCGAAAGGGGCGGATGCAAGGTTTTGAAAATCAGCAAAGTAGAGCTGGTGAAAAGTAATAGCTCCGAAGAACCAGAGCCTACTGGCGCTGAGGAGCAGTGAAAGAAAGCCAGGCATGCCAGATCTGGTCTTTGATGCGAGAAGCCAGGTCGTTGTCGTAGGTTTTCAGACGCCTGACCAGCCGGGTGAATCCCTCTTTGATCTCGGGATCATCCGGAGCCAGACGGAAAGCTTCCTGATACAGATAAAAAGCCTGGCGATAGTCCCTGGCCCAGAGCTCCTCATCGAGAGCCCAGCGATAGAGCCCCCTGCTCAAAAGCTGATTGGGAGAGCCTGTATTGGTCTCCACTCCGAGCCTGTATTGCTCCACAGCCCGTGAGTATTTATGCAGCCGGTCGAATACATCGCCCATGGCAAAACGAAAGAAGCGCTCATGGCTGCCGTCAGGCATGGCCCGGGCACACTCTGCTACTGCGTCATCCACTACCTCGTCCGAGACATGAGGAATGATCTCGACCAGCAGGTCTTTGGCTTGCTGATTGGCTTTCTTGCTCTGCTTCCGGCAGATCAGGCTGATCAGGGACGGAGCGAGGGATTCTTGATACCGCTTGAGCTCATAAAGAGACTGACCGGTGAGATAGGCGGCATCGTACATACAGGGACTGCTTTTGAATGCACGCTGGAAGGAAACCGCCGCTTCCTGCTGTTTGCCCATGGCCTGGAGAACCCTGCCTTCCACGGTATTGGCTCGCACATCGCCGGGGCTCCGTTTGAGATCCACCTGTACCGCTTCCAGGGCGTCTTTAAATCGCCCCTCCGATAGACGAAGATCAGCAAGGGAAGAACCTACCCCCAGAGATCGCTGGGGTGCCTTGAAAGCGACTTCGTAGATCTTCTCGGCGTCCTGAAGGCGACCATATCTTTCCAGGACCATGCCGATTTTGAGAAGACGTTGTCCGTCACTGGCAGAGATCTTGAGAGCCCTGGCAAGATAATTCTCGACCATGTCTTTGTCTCTGAGACGGAGCCCGAGATGGAAGAGCTGGAAGATGGCCGGGTAGTAATTGCTATCCAGCTCAACAGCTTTCTCATACTGCTCGATGGCGAGATTCTCGTAGCCCTGACGCTCGAGGAGCCGCCCCATGAGATAGCGGAGAAGCGGCACTTGAGGCTCCCTGGCAAGGATAACCGAGAGCCTCTCGATGATCTCGTTGTCGATTTTGACGGTCTCGATTTTATGATCGAGCTCGTGGACAAACTGCTGGTCCGCCGGGCTCACTGCCCGCGCCGGAAGGCAGGTCAGAAACAGTACAGAGACTGCGGCAAGCTCTGCCGAAAAAATGATCCGTCGCGAAAGGCGTCTGTTAGTCACTATTAGCGGTAGAGCTTGTAGCTGATTTTGATCTCGGATTTGTATCCCTTTTGCGTACTGGGCGAAACCCTGACCATCACTCCATTGTGCCCTTTCTGCCCCTTGATCGTGTCTTTTATAGAGGTAGTCGACCAGGTATTGGCTTTCAGGGAATCCTCGTACCACTGGGAGACCACCGCCGGAGCATCCGTGGTCAGATAGCGCATGGTGATTGCCGGTCCGCCGGGCTTGTTGGGATACATCAAGCCGCCGACGAATTGAGTCTGCCCACCATATTTAGGAAGGTCAGGCAAATCCATTGGCTTTTTGAGGAGCTGCCAGGCACCGTCGCCGACACCACCATGATCGGCTCGTCGTTGAGCGATCAGAATCGGCTTGTCGGAAGCCATGGCGCTCCCTGCCGAAAAGAGAAGCATCAGTGACAGACCTGTCAACCAAGTTTTACGCATCATTTGAATAATAGCCCCTGTGTCCTGCTATAAATCTAGCACGGGCAACAGAACTGGCCTCCACCGTTGGCCTCATTTCTGAACTTGATAACTCCGAGAATATTTCGGAATCCAGAAGATGGAGTCCACTTGGTGGTGTCCTGACCGACAGCCTGCGAATCGAGAGGGCAGTCCCAGGGATGCGGGTAGCCGCACTCGCCGCTGCAGTTGGTGATCCCATCGAGCTTGAAGGGATTGGCTGCCCGGGTGTAGTTGGTCGAATTGCCATCCGGGAGATTGAGGCTGGGATTGCTTATATCTGGAAGATTCCAGCTGGGTGGCGTGCTGCTCAGGACGAGGTTGTTGCTATTGGGATCCACATAGATGTAGCTCACCTGGTTGAAGGGAACTGTCGATCCCAGCACATTATTCATCTCGGCAGCGGAAGCGCCAGGCTTCATCTGTCTCATATAAGTCTGAAGCTGGGGCACGATACCGGTAGCATTGGTCTGCTGGAGCAGCTGCTGAAGGGTACCTTCGGTCACTGAAGCAAGACCGCAGTCATTGGTGGAATAACGCTTCAATCCGGTGTTGCTGGCAGAAGCGGTGATCGTGGCACACTCGTTGCCGCTGCTGCGCTCCTGGCAGATGTCCATGTGGAAGCGCTCCACCGCCATCAGGTTGTTGACCGTAGTGGTGCCGTTATTGCCTCCCTGATTCCCACCGTAGAGGTTGAGAAATTTGTCCAGATCGCAGGGATTGCCTCCATTGCTGGCCATGGTGGTGGGCTGAACGCTGTGGTCGGGTGAGCCGTTGGAGCAATTGGTCACGCCGGCGCCGTTGACGAAATCGATAAAGCCCTGGTCCGAGGCGAGCTGGCTGGGATTGGATGGATAGCCGCCGAAACTGTCCACGCCGGCATTTTGAATCATGCTCGACAGGGTGTTCTGGGCAGCTGTGTTGCCGCTGGAGAGGGCGGTGTAATTGTTCTGGACATAGTTTTTGACGTCCTTGAGAGTCGGTGAATTGCCGGCTTGCTGATCGGCGATGAGCCCCGTATTAGGATCGCCCATGACCTCTACATAGTTGGGGTCCATGAGCTTGTTCGCCCAGATATCGTAAGCCCCGTTGACCTGGGTACCGTCCAGAGATCCGGTATTGTCCACGATGATCACGCCCCGGGGGATGGAGGCCCCGAAGACCTGGTCGAGAGAGCCGACGATACTGTTGGAAAGAGCTCTGGTCTGCATCCCGCTGGCTTTCTGATCGACGGCGAGACCGGCAGAGCGGAAAGCATTGGGCGGCACGAAACCGGGAATCGGTCCCCGGGGTTTGAGCTGCTGGAAGTTCTTGTCCGAAACCAGGTGAGGAGGTTGACCGGGCCGGACGGGCACTGCCCAGAGACTCTCGGCGCCGGCAGTGGCGAGCTGCTGATAGCCCACCAGGTATTTCCGGCCGTTGGGTCCGTCCACGGTAAGAGAATTGAGATTGGGACCACCGCTCAAGATCTGATTGGCATTTATATAGGCGTTGCTGGCAGCGCCCCGGGCCATCAGAGAAGTCTCATGCTGAGTGCCGAGGTGCTGGACGGCATTATTGCTCGCCTCGAACATCCTCATGGCGTGGTTGGTGGCGACATTGTGGAAATGCTGGTCGAAGTTGCCGGACGACGTGAGCTGGCTGTTCAATCGGTCCGCCACCTCGGAGACCAGGGAGAGCATCTGCTGGGCATGGGTGCTGCCGGGTGCAGTGCCGATAGCCTGGGCATTGGCGGAAACGAGGAAAGCCTGAGCCGCCAGGCGATTATAGGTAAGAAGGTTGACTTCATTGGTGTCGGGATCGTCACTGTCACCGAAGTGGTTGACCTCGTCACCGGAAAGCAGCGCTGTACCCGGTCGGCGCAGGACCTGCTTGGCGACGTTGAGGTTGCCGGCGTCGGTGGCGTGCTGTAGCTCCTGACCTCCGCCGAGTTGCATGACGAGGAAGAGGAGCCCGAGACCGAGAACGATGAGCACCAGAGCCGAAACGATGACTAAGGCCAGAACGGCACCCCGGGAGGACCTAATAGACATGGCTTGATTCCTTCTTCGAGATTGATGATGGCATTCGTATTATTGCTAGCAGGCGAACCGAAATTCAAACGGTTTCTACTAATAGGGACGCGCGGGAACAAGCTTAATAATATTTAATAAGCGCCAAAAAGTAAAGGGGTAAATCGACCCAAATCGATCATTCGTCAAGCTTTTTAAGGTGCAGCCTGACCAGATTCTTCCTTGTGCTCTCCACCAGCTCTTTTGCGGATTTCTCCCGGATTGCCAGAGCCTCCGAATAATACTTCTCGGCTTCCTCGAGCTGATTCTTCTTCTCGGCAAGCTCGCCCAGAAGACAGAGGCTAGAGGCGACATGCGGGTGGTCCTCCCCCAGATATTTCTTTCGCAAAGCAAGCTGGCGCTCGAGATACGGCTCGGTGTCGGCGCAGCGATCGTCGGCACAGGCTGCAGAGACGATCAGATCTATAGTGTCGATCTGGTCTTTCGACTCTTTGCCCTGGCTCTTCTCCTGGATCGAAAGAGCCTCCAGGGCGCGATTCCGGGACTGAGCGAAATCACCCTTCCGGTAAGCCACCCGGCTTCGGGCGAGAAGGTAAGGAACCAGGTCCAGGCTCTCCTTGCCATAGGACTTCTGAGCCGATTCGAAGGCCCGGGATGACTCCCGGTCAGCCTCATCGATTTTGCCCTGCACGATATAGCACCGGGTGAGCAAGAGCCGGTAGCGTCCGAGACCTTTTTCGGGAGCGCCTTCTTTTTGTGCCTGCTCGAGTCCCGAGGAAAGAGAGAGAGCCGCTTGCTCGGTCTGCCCCTCATCGAGCTGCTTCGCCCCCTGCAATAGAAGCTCGTTATCGGCTGCAGTGCCGCAGCCCGAGAAGAGGAAGGAGACGACGATAGCCGCGAGAAGCCTGGTCCGCATACTACACTTATAATAACAGTGGTGGTATCAGGAGAGTTTACCAGTGGCCGATTCAGAAGAGAAGAAAGAAAAAGAAGCTCCCGAAGAAAAGCCCGAAGAGAAGTCCGACGAAAAGACGGAAGAAAAATCCGAAGAGAAATCCGAAGAAAAAGCAGAAGAAAAACAGGAAGACAAACCCGAGGCCAGCCCTGCTCCCGAAACCAAAGAAGCAGAGCCTGCGGTGACTCTGAAAGAAGTCCCGGAAGAGAAGAAGGCACCGGCGAGAGTCGAGAATCGGAGCAACTTCATCGAAGGTTTCTCCAAAACAGTGTCTTATATCAAGGAATCAAGCGCAGATAAATCTCTGACTTTTCGTGAATCGGACAAGCTCACTCTCAAACTCCTGGTCTGGGCCCTCGTACTCTCGGCAGTTTTTGTCATGCTGCTCCTGGCGAGCGTCAGAATCCCGTCCCTTTCGGCATTCTTCTATATCATGGCCGACATCATGCTCTTCTCCGCCATCCTCGGTTTTACCCTCACCAGATTCGGTATCATACGAGCAATGGAGCCGCGCTATGCCGTGGTTACCTACCACCTCATGGTGGGCACCGGTCTTCTGGGTATCACCATAGTCTTCAACATAATGGTGGTGGCGGTGATGATTTTCTTTCATGACAGGATCACGACGATTTTCGGTGGCTGAGTTGAGACGTAGACTGCCTGTACTTCTTGCTCTTGCCCTCCTGCTTGCACCGCTTCAGGCAAGAGCCGGCGAGCACGCTTATCAGAGAGTCGACTTCCAGCTCCGGGGCTCTAAATGCGTAGCCTGCATTAGACGGGTGATCAAGAAATTGCAGAAAGAAAAAGGTGTCATGAAGGTAGACATCTCCATCTTTCCGCCTTACTGGGGCGTGGTCCTCCTGGACAAAGACAAGACCGACTTCGACAGAGCTTTCGAGCGAGTCAAGAAAGAAGATTTCGTGAGAAGCGAGAAAGTGGAGCGCAAAGACCTGGACGAAGTTCCTCCCCTGGTCATTCCGCGCAAGAACGTCTCGCAGCGAGATGACGCAGGCGAAGTCGAGAAGCCCTGAGTCTACTTCTCGTCTTTTTCCTCACGCCATTTGATGCCGTAGAGCTGTTTTTTCGCCTCACCGTCCCAGTGTTTCTTGAAGTCTTTTTCCGAGCCTTCGAAATGAATGTGCTCCCGGTAGCGGCAGTCCTCGCCCACCGGAGCGAATATTCCGTATGCAGTCCTGTCCTCGCCGACCCAGGAGTTGATCATGACCAGCACGTTCTTGCCCCCCACCGCCTCGGTGCGCAGGCGAATATTCTCGATCTGGCCGGCATGCCCGTAAACACCGCCGGGCACGACCCTGGCGGCAATGTCGATTTCCTCCTGAGTCAGATCGTGAGGCTTTTCGGAAAGTATCTTCTTGAAGCCGTCCGCCACCTCATCCGGTAGCTCAGAGCCTGGCTTAGCCCAGTTCCAGTAACCGATCTTCATGGTGTTGCTCGCCGGGCTCTGATATTCGTCGAACTCGAAACTGGGAACGCTCATGCCTCCGCTTCTCGCGAATCCCGGGGGAAGCTCGAGCTTTTCGATACCGCCTTTATTCTCGATCAGGAGTCCCTGGTCCCGGCTCTCCCGGCGGTGCTCGCGACGTCTGGCAAAGCCGCCGATGAGATCCACCACCCCGGCGATGAGACCATCGCCGCCTTTGCCCGGTTCATCGCCCGGGGAATCAGTCGTTTCACCGGTCTGGTTTTCGACCTGATTCTTTCGTCTTTCACCCATTTTATTCGACCTCGAATCGATCGGTGCTGCGGGCCCCTTTGAACGTCCGGATATGACAGCCGGTGTGCTGATAGAGCGCCTCTTTCATCTTTTTGAATTCGCTGTCCTTTTCGGGATTGTCGCCGAATAAAAAGTAGAAATAGTCGAACGGATTCTCGTGGGTGCGTCTTTCGCTGTGACTGGCGTCGGCATTGAGAAACTCATAATAGACGCTCTCCACCTGGCTCTCGGGAACCCCTCTGACGGTCTGCGGATAATAGCCCACCGCCAGGACTTTCTTTATATGTACGGAAGGATTTCTTCTTTTGATCGTCCATGTAGTCGGCTGGTAAGCATTGACCACGAGAATCACCGGCTCTTCCGAATAGCCGACATCCACCTCGGTCTCGCCCTTGACCAGATCCACGAACTCGCCGGTGGGTTTGCCGTTGTATTCGCTCACCACTTTCACCGCCGCGTTTTCCCCCGCCACTTTCTCGAACTCGATGACGGTCTGCTGTCCGGGACTGAACGGCGGAGTCGGAATATTCGGAATAGCCGGAACCGCCGGCATAGTAGAAGTAGTCGGAGAGGGAGGCACTGCCGGGCTGCGCTGAAGCTGGGTCCAGGCAAGGCCGAGACCGGCCAGGGCGACAAGTAGAAGAAGCCCGACAACCGCCAGGCTGCTCAGGATGATTACTGGCTTGTAGCGGTTCTCGGTGGGAGCGGGGCTAGAGCTTGCTTTCGACCCGGGCTTCGCCACCTCCACCGAGAGAGGACGAGAAGGAGGCGGGGGCGAATGACTGGATCGGCGGTCATTGAGAGCAGTCAGCACTGCGGCCATGCCGGCGAAGCGATCCTCCGGAGCCTTCGCCAGACAGCGCATGACTATGCGTTCCAGGCGATCGCACTCTTTCTCCCTGGCCAGACCGGCATCCTCGAACGACATGGGCTTGTCGTTGACATGCGCGAAGATCGTCTCGAGAGCCGTCTCCCGCACTATCGGTGGTGCCCCGCAAAGAACCTCGAACATTACACATCCGAAAGCATAGACATCGGTTCGTGCATCCTGGGGCTTGCCCAGACATTGCTCCGGCGCCATATACTGCGGGCTGCCGAAGACCTCGCCGG
>JAGQHH010000049.1 GCA_020431945.1 Cyanobacteria bacterium HKST-UBA02
GCACGGCTCCTGGAACCGCAGCACCAAGAGCGGTTACAGAGTCAGCATGGTGACGGTGAAAGGGGGCAAGGCGACTCGCTATGAGGGGTTTATGGATGGTTTTCTCAAGAAGGGCGAAAACGGTGACGAGCCCTGGGGAAGACCGGTGGATCTCTGCTTGATGCCTGATGGATCGCTTCTGGTCTCGGACGATTATGCCGGGGCGGTCTACCGGGTCAGATATGAAGGTTTGAATGGACAGGAAACGCATAAATGAGGAGAAGACCATGAAGCGCACCCTGAGGATGGCCGGCCTGCTGGCGATTACAGTAACTCTCTCCGGACTTGCAGGGAGCCCCTGTCTGGCGACGGACGTGTCCAGCTATGTGAAGGCGGTGCCTTCGGCCCAGGGGGTCGACGAGCTCCAGGCTCAGATTCAGAGAAGAATCACGGATGCCGCATTTGCCGGCAGGCTGAGCAAGACCGCTGCTCAAGAATATTCCAGGGACCTCGATCGGATAAGCGATCTCGAAGCCAGTTATCGAGCCTCCCATGGACGGCTCTCTGTCTGGGAAACCCTGAAGCTCTATTTCGAGCTCGATAATCTAAGCCGCAAGATGGAGCTGGCGCTTACCGATCGCAGCGTTCCCGATGCCGATATAGTCGCTCGTCTCAAAGAGCTGGACAACCGGGTCGATGATGGTCTCAAGTGGAACAGGCTGACCAGCCAGGAAGCCGGCGGCTTCAAATACGACCTGGAGCGCGCCCGGGCCCTTTCCCAGCTAGAGAGCGACAGCGCTCAGATTTCGGATCAGCAGGCATTCCAGATCGGCCTCGAGCTCGACAAAATCTCGGGACGCCTGGAAAGCACCATGCACGACCGGCAGCTCATCTTCAATGCCATCGACCCGGCTCGTGAGACGGTGGAGAAGCAGATCAAGGACGCCCTGGCGGCAAGCAAAATCAATGATGCCGAAGCCGGTGCAGCCCGGACCGAGTTCCAGCGTATAGCAGATCGAGAGAACAAGCTCAAAGAGCTGGGCCGGCCGCTCTCCAGTGACGAGACCCTGGCACTGGCTCTCGATCTCGAAAAGCTGGCAGACAGGCTGGATGGCGAGAGCAAACTGAAAGGCGAAAATTACGGCGACAAGAAGAAGAAAGTCGAAAGCCGCATCGCCGGCGGTATCGTCACCGGCAAGCTCACCTTGCCGGAGGCGCATTTCCTCCGGGATCAGATTCGCAGTATCGAGAAGAAAGAAGCGAAGTGGCTGAAGGCTTCGGGCAAGCTCACCGAAGAGGCTCAGAAGGCTCTCATGCTTGATCTCGAGAAGCTCTCCAACGATGTCGAAAAACGTCTACTGGATAGCCGCTTCTCCTGGAGCGGTGCTGCCGACAGTATCGAATCCCTGCGCAAGCGCGTCAGCGAAGCCGGGGAAGCCAATCGACTGAGCGCCGGCAGCCGCAAAGATCTCGACCGTGATGTCGAGCGTGTGGAAAAGCTCTGGGAAGGCGCCAGGACGGATGCCGAGCAGGGACAATACAGACTCGATGAGTCTATGCAGGTGGCGGTCGCCCTGGACGCGCTCAATCGCAAGCTCGTCGATAGTCTCAGCGACAGGGATCTGGCTCTTCCCCAGGTCGATCAGCGCAAGACCGCCATCGAGGCTCGCATCGCTGCCGGTATCACCTCAGGCCGCCTCAACCCATGGGAAGCCGAGCGTTTTCTCGATGAGTTCGACCGCATCGCCGAGCGTGAGAATGCTTACCGGGCATCGCACACGGGTATCACCGACCGGCAGAAAGTGGCTGTCGCTCTGCGTCTGGAGCAACTGTCCGCCAGAATAGAGTCGGCCATCCATGACGATGTCGGCGCCATGCCCTCGATCAAGTCCCGAAAGCAGGGACTTCGCGAAGATATCGAGGAAGCGACCATATCGGGACGTCTCGCTGATTCGGAAGCCGAAGACTATTGGACCCGTCTCAAATCTATCGAAGAAGCTGCCGGTGATGGCCTGTCGGCCCGGCAGACTCTCAAGATAGCCAAAGATCTCCACGAGCTCAAAGTTTCTCTCGATCGGGATCTGGCCGATGTCGAAATCGGCATGCCCGACGTGGACAAGCGCAAGCGCAATCTCTTCGCTCGCATCTCCGGTGGTGTCACATCCGGCCGCCTGAGCCAGAAAGAAGCCCAGGAGCTCCGGGCTGACTTCGACGAGATCGACGACCTCCGCAAAAAGTATGCGGCGGACGGCGGTACGAGTCGCGGCGAAGGATCCATCCTGGCTTATAAGATCGAGCGTCTGGCAAGCCAGGCAGAAGAGCGTATGCATGACGAGCAGATCGAGCTTCCCAGCGTCGCCAAGCTCCAGGATGATCTGGACAAGCGTCTGGCGTCCTCCGTCGCTTCCGGGCAGCTCACCCTGGCGGAAGTCGCCGAGTTCAAGAAACAGCTCGACGAGATAGGCCGCATGGAGATGGGCTTCCGCTATACGGGATCGGGGCTCAGCTATCCCGAGACCCTCATGCTCGCTCAGGCGATAGACAATCTCGAGGGACGCGTGGACCGGGTTCTCGCCGAGAAGAGCAGCAACTGGAACGGTATAGACGATCGTCTGAACAAGACCGCCAGGAAGATCGCTGATACGCTACTGGCCAAAAAGATCAGTATCGACAGCGCCAACTCTCTCAAGACCGAGCTCGATCGCATAAGCAAGGCCAAGATTGCTTTTGCTCATTCCCTGGGCGGCTACGATCTGGAAGAGACCGAGACCCTGGTCCGCGATCTGGACAGACTCGATGCCGAGATCGATCTGCGTGCTCGCGGTCAGAACTTCGCCTGGAGCGATATCGATCGCCGGGAGGCTCTCATCGAGAAGAACCTGGCTCAGAACATCAAGCTGGGCAAGCTCGATAAGAACCGGGCCAGCGCCATCAAGGACGAGCTCGACAAAATCCGCCGTGCCAAAGCAGCCTTCACTCTCACCGACGGTGGTCTCAACTACTTCGAGAGAGTGTCCCTGGGCGAGGCCCTGGACAAGCTCGACAGCATGATGAAGAGCCAGATCAAATAGGTTATTTGCGGGCCAGGGTGCGCTTGCGCATGCGAACGCTCTGAGGGGTGATCTCCACCAGCTCGTCGTTCTGGATATACTCGAGACATTTCTCGAGGCTCATCTCCACCGGTGCCTGCAGGGTGACCATGACGTCGGCTGTGGAGCTGCGCACGTTGGTGAGCTTCTTGGTCTTGCAGACATTGACGCTGAGATCCTGGGGACGGTTGTTTTCACCCACCACCATGCCGCCATAGACCCGGGTGCCCGGGGTGATGAAGAAGACGCCGCGGTCCTCGGCTCCCTGGATGGCGTAGGCTGTGGCGACACCTTCCTCCCAGGCGATCAGGACGCCATTGCGCTGCTGCGGGATCTCACCGGACCAGGGGCGGTATTCCATGAAGGCATGATTCATGACGCCATTACCCTTGGTGATTCTCAAGAATTCACTGCGGAAGCCGATGATTCCCCGTGTAGGGATGGTGAACTCGAGCAGGGCTTGAGTCCCTTCCACGGTCATGTTCTGCAATTCGCCCCGGCGCGGTCCCAGGGTCTGCATGACCGGTCCGGTGTAGTCTTCCGGGAGGTCGATGATCAGCCGCTCGAAAGGCTCCATCTCGACACCGTCGATATCCTTGAGGATGACTTCCGGTCGCGAGACCTGGAATTCATAGCCTTCCCGGCGCATGGTCTCGATCAGGATACCCAGGTGCAGCTCGCCCCGGCCGCTTACGATGAATGTGTCGGTGCTGGCGGTTTCTTCCACTCTCAAGCTGACATTGGTCTCGAGCTCTTTCATGAGCCGGCTGCGGATCTGTCTGGAGGTGACGAATTTACCTTCCTGCCCGGCGAAGGGGCTGTCGTTGACGAGAAAAGACATCTTCATAGTGGGCTCGTCCACTTTGATGCGCGGCAGAGCCACGGGAGCTTCCGTGGCGGCTACGGTGTCGCCGACATTGATATCCGGGAGCCCGGCTATGGCCACCAGGTTGCCGGCTTCGGCATATTCGGCTTCGACCCGCTTCAGTCCGTGAAATGTGAAGAGCTTGCTGATCTTGCCTGCCACCTGGCTGCCGTCTTCTTTGAGGAGCACGACAGTGGCGCCGGTGCGGATGGTGCCGGCATGAATACGGCCGATGCCTATGCGGCCAAGATAGTCGCTATAGTCCAGGATGCTTATCTGCATGGCCAGGGGCTTGTTCGGATAGGCTGCCGGACTGGGGCAGTGGGCGATGATCATATCGAGAAGGGGTCTCAGATCGCCCTCTGTTTCTTTCTCGGGCTCATGGGTGGCGATGCCTTTGACGCCGGAAGCGAATATATAAGGAAACTCGAGTTGCTCTTCGCTGGCGCCGAGCTCCACGAAGAGGTCGAAGACCTTGTCCACGGCGATATGGGGATCGATATTGGGACGGTCGATCTTATTGATCACTACGATCGGTCTGAGATTCTGCTCCAGGGCTTTTCGGAGCACGAAACGGGTCTGGGGCATGGGACCTTCACCGGCGTCCACCACCAGGAGACAACCATCCACCATGGAGAGGATGCGCTCCACTTCGCCTCCGAAGTCGGCGTGACCGGGGGTGTCCACGATATTGATCAGGTGCTCTTCATAGGTGACGGCGGTGTTCTTGGCGAGAATAGTGATACCGCGCTCGCGCTCCAGGTCGTTGCTGTCCAGGACGCAATCCACGACATCCTGGTTCTGTCTGAATATGCCTGTCTGGTGAAGGAAGCCATCGACCAGGGTGGTTTTGCCATGATCGACGTGGGCGATGATGGCAATATTTCGAATTGAGTTCAGGTCGTGGTTTCCGTTCATGGTAGGCCTTACTGTCTTGTTGTATCCTTTAGTCAGTGTAGCGGTCATAGTGGGCTCAACTTTGGTTATGGTGGTAGGGACTGTACTGAGGAGTCATGCCGGCGGATATCTGGTTTATCTGAGCGAAAAGGACATTACCCTTCAGTGCCAGGCGCGGGGTCGATTGAAAAAAGAACGGGTCTCGATCCTCACCGGAGACCGGGTCGAGCTTGCTGACCTGGATTTCGACCAGCAAACAGGTCTGATCACTGGTTGTCTCCCCCGGTGGAGTCTCTTGTCTCGACCGCAAATTGCCAACGTGGATCAGGTTGTTATTGTACAGGCTGTCAGGCAGCCAGAGTGGAACCAGCTCTGGTGCGACCGTTACATTGTCCACTTTCAGCTCGAATTGCCTGATTGTACGCCGGTTTTGTGTTTTAACAAATGTGACCTGGTGGACCAGGAAATCGCCCTAACCTTACGCAGGGTTTATGAATCTCTCGGTTATCGGGTCCTCATGGTCTCGGCTCGCACAGGCGCGGGGATCGAAGAGCTATCCACCATGCTCGAGAATAAAATCACCGTTTTCGCCGGTCCGTCCGGGGTGGGCAAGTCGAGCCTGCTCAATGCCCTGGAGCCTTCCCTCAATCTCAAGATCGGGGTGATGGACAACGAATATGGAGTCGGCCGCCATACCACCACTTATTCGGAGATCTACCGGGTCAAAGGTGCCGGTGATCCGTCCTGGGTAGCCGATACGCCGGGCTTCAACCTCGCCGAGCTCAGGCATCCGGAGCCCGTGGATGTGATGTGGCAGTTTCCGGAGGTGATCAACCTGTCTTCGGACTGCCGCTTCTCCAATTGTCTGCATCTGGTGGAGACGGGCTGCAATGTCATAGAAAAGGTCGTGGAGCTCGATATATGCGAAGCCTACGACGGCAGCCAGGTGCCACCACCTCTGGTTAGCCGCCAGCGTTACGACAATTATGTCACCATCGTCAACGAGGCTCAGCAGGAGCAGAACTTGCTCCGGGAGACATCCACCAAGAAAGAGGCATCGGTTAAGCAGGTGGGCGGCCGCAAAGGCAAAGCCGTCTCCATTCCCCGGCTGAGCGGGCGCTACCGGGCAGAGAGCCGGCGTACCCAGAAACAGAAGCTGGATGCCGGGATCACGACAGATGACGACGATGATCTGACTGAAGAAAGCGAAGAATGAGTCAGTTTTTCTGAGCGAAGATCATCGTGCCCAGGGCGATGGTGACGAGTGCCCAGGCGAAAAAGGGCTGGATCACCACCGGCAGGAAGAAAGTAAGCAGGAAAAAGACCCAGGAGAGAGCCGGGAAACCCAGGATCAGATAGCGCAGGAGAAGAAGCCTGGTCCTGTTGAACTCGCCTTCTATGGGAGGGCTTTCGATCGGATAGCCGCCGACTACCGAATGCATCAGCCAGATTGCAGGCAGGGTGACAAAGACATAATCCTGGCGGTGGG
The DNA here is from genome assembly GCA_020431945.1 of Cyanobacteria bacterium HKST-UBA02. The sequence continues at coordinate 6,320 of JAGQHH010000049.1, forward strand.
TATGGGGGCTGATTACAAGGAGCACCAGAACAGTGATGGAGCTCAGGATCATGAAACGCCTGTCATTCTCGGCTTCGCTGCTGACTTTGCGCCGGCGGCTCTCCCGGTACCAGATATATCCTATATAGAGGCTGACAGCCACCCAGACCAGGGCCGTCACCAGGTGGATGGCGCTGCCGTCGTTACCGAAAAGCACCACTAGCTGACCCCGGAGATTCTGCTGGGCATCCGGCGATACCCCGGTGGTGAGACCGCTTATCTCGCCGTATTTGAGGGCCTGGGGGTAGGAGAGAACATTGTGGGGACCGAGGATCACCAGGGAGGCGATGAGATAGACGAGACCGGCAAGGGTATAGCCGGCGAAAAATCTGATACCGCCCAGAAAAATTCCGGTAAGGAGCATGACCGGCGCGTATTGCGGCTTGAGCAGGCAGATGCCGCCGAGCACGCCGGCCCGGAACCACATCTTCTCTTTGAGGGCGATGAAATACCAGATGAAGAATGGATAGATGAGAAGCGCCACCTGGCCGAGCTTGAAGCAGACCCAGGCGGGAAATGATGCGAAAGTGGCTATATAAGTGAAATAGCGGCTGAACTTTCCTTTGATCGCCGTCTTGAGCAGGCTGTAGATACTGAATACGACACCGGCCATGCCCATGAGCTCCCAGGCTATCCATGCCTGTTTCATGCCTGTAAGCGGCAGGGGCATATTGAGGACGAAAAGATAGGGCGGGTATTGCGAGTAGAAGATCTTCTCGAGCTTGATATCGGGCACGAGCTTTTGCAGGTACTGATTCTGCAGGACGCCGTCATAGATGTCTATCCGGCTCTTGAGCGCTTCCCAGGCGAGGATGCCGTTGTTGTAGTAGAGCAGGAAATCGGCGGTGAAGACATCGTCGCCTCTTCTATAGGCGAAGATCTTGTCGTGGAGGAACTCGCCCACGGTGTTGGCGTAGGTTACGATCGCCCAGAGCAGGAGGAAGGAGAAATAAGCGAACCAGAGCTTTTTGAGCAGGTCGGGCTCATTTGCCATTGAATTTCTCCCAGGCGGACGGATTGACCATATGCGCGGGCGGGCGTCCGGCGAAAGCGTCCACTATGGCGTCCACCGCCAGGCTCGTCATACGTGCCCGGGTGTCCACGCAGGCTGATCCTATATGCGGTGTCAGCACGACATTTTCCAGGGTCTTCAGTCGTTCCGGAACATTGGGCTCGTCCTCGAAGACATCGAGACCGGCGGCGAAAATCCGCCCGGCTTCGAGATGCTCCACCAGGGCGTCCTGGTCGATGACGGCACCCCTGGCGGTATTGACCAGAACAGCCCCGGGCTTCATGAGCTCGAGCTCTTGTTTTTTGATCAGGTGTCTGGTGGCATCATTGAGAGGGCAGTGAACGCTTATGAAGTCGGATTCGACAAGGAGCTCCTCCAGGCTCACCCGGCGGGCCCCGAGCTCCTGGCTATTCTCCTTCTCTCTTCTGTCGCTGGCGGAGGTATAGATGATCTTCATGCCGAAAGCCCGGGCGCGGGCGGCGAAGGCTCGCCCGATCCGGCCCATGCCGATGATTCCCATGGTCTTGCCGAAGATGTCCGGACCGAGCATGAGGTCGCTCTTGAAACCGGTCCATCCTCCCTGCCTCACATAGCGGTCGGCTTCGCAGACTCGCCGGCTGGCCGCCAGCAGAAGGGCGAAGGCCAGGTCTGCGGTGGCAGCGTCCAGGACGCCGGGTGTGTTGCAAACGAGAATGCCCCGGCGGCTTGCTTCCTCGATATCGACATTGTCGAAGCCCACCGCCCGATTCGATATCATGCGCAGGCGCGGGCAGCGATCCATGATACCGGCGGTGATGCCGTCCAGGGGCTCGCTGAGCACGGCGTCGACGTCGCTGACCAGGCTCTCGATATCCGACTCCGGAAGCGGCATGTCGCGATCGTGCTGGGTGAAAACCGCTGCCGATGCCAGTTTTTCAGCTGCCGGTCCGGAGAGGCTGCCGAACACCAGGACTTTCATCAGACGGTTTCCCCGACCTGGGCTCTGTCGCAGAAGACCATGTGACCGGTGAGGGTCCTTCTCACGGCCTCGAGCTCCATCTGGGTGCGCTGGTCATCCCAGCCGGTGATACCCTGCACCAGGCGAGCTACTTTCTCGGCTGCTTCCATGGTCTGCTCCTGGTGCACCAGACCGAGCCTGATCCGCCGGAAGAGGATGTCTTCCAGGGAGACTGCCATCTCGCTCTTCACCACATAGACGACTTCCGCCATGATCGGCGGGAAATCGGGACAGATGCGCTTGTTCAGATAAGAATCCCGCTCCACCGAATCGAGGATCTCCAGGGCGCAGGCACCATAGCTTGCAATCAGGTGATCCAGGGTGGCAGGCTCGATGCCGAGCTTGCGCGCCCGGGCGGAAATCTCCGCCGAGGTCGTCAGGTAGCCCTGTTTGGAGCCCCAACCGCCGAGCATGGTGGTGCCTGTTTCGGAATGACCGGCGGTGTTGCCACCGGGAATGCCGGCCAGTATCCGGTCCACCACATGACCGGCGAGAATCCGATAATTGGTCAGCTTGCCGCCGATAAAACCGACCATATTGGCAGGACCGTCGAATAAATGATGCTCTCTGGAGAGAGTGGAGGTGGTGCTCTCTTCGTGACCGGAGGCATCCTTGAGCATACTGCTGTCCGAGGCACCCACCAGGGGTCTCAGACCCGCCCAGGCGGCGATGACGTGCTCCCGGGCAAGCGCTCTCCTGCCGGCGTACTCGTTGACCACTCCCAGCAGATAGTCGACTTCTTCGGGCTCCGGCAG
>JAGQHH010000527.1 GCA_020431945.1 Cyanobacteria bacterium HKST-UBA02
CTCAACCGATATCGGTTGAGTTTAAGAAGGAGCAATTCCGGTCCGCTAAGCTCGACTTAGCCCGGATTTACAGGTTTTTCCTGGAACTCAGCCACAATTGGCTTTTTGGTCTTGCCGCTGATGCCCACTAGATAGACGAAATGGAAGGGCTGCGGCGTGGTCGGCCCGGTCTCGTCGGAGGAATGGATGGCGATCACGCCCTGGACATCCACAGGGACGAGACCACTTTGATTGGGGTCATTCAGGGAGACCGAATCGAACCGAACTGTGCATACCTGCCTGGTCCTCTGGAGCTCGAGGTTTGTTACTTTCAGCTCGTCATTATTGGCAGCCAGCAGTTTCTTGGCCCTCAGATAAGTAAGCACCTTCGGGGCGAGCTCGCTCTGGAGCTGGACAGTGGAGTCCATGTAGGTGATATAGCTGGTGTCCAGGAGATGGATCGTGACTTGCTTGGCAAAATCGACGAAATTGGTCTGCAACTCCTTTGAGACCGCCTCCTTTTTAGGTCTGGAGACGAAGAGAATAAAATTGAAAAAGAGGCTCAATGCCAGGAGAATATGGACAGCATACTGTCTGAGCAGGATTTCGGGTGTTATTTTTCTTACGCGCCAGTACATTTCATTTCAGCTCCACTTTGCCTAAGACCCATGACGCCCCGGATTTGTAGAAGGTCAAGTTGGCCTGGAAATCGACACGTTCGCTGCTAGAATCGCTTTGCGCGGACCCGGCTGTCTGACCGTCCGGCTGTTTCGATATCAACTGGCGGCCGCTGACTTTTACCAGGGACTCACGGTCATTCCTATTTATTACCTGGGCGTTCATTGACTCCACTTCTGATACCACTGAGAGTCTCGGGAAGCTGTATGAAAAGATGCCCATGGCCACTGTCCTGGCTTCTTCGGAAAGCCTCATGTCCTGTACCAGCTTGAGAGTGCCCCATACGACAATCAAGAGTGCGCAGAACATGACGAACCAGCGGTTGGGCGTGAAAATCTTTTCCATAAACGGCTTCTGCCTTAACCCTCGTGTTGCAGACCCAGATAATAGACGGCTTGTCTACAGGCGTCTGAATAGTTCAACTTGGGATTCTTGGCCTTTACCTCCTCGATCATTTTTCTTCTTCTGGGGATATCTCTTATGGGTTCCGATGTGCAGATCCAGTAGTCCATCGGGCTGGGGACCAGCTTGATGGTACCGTGAACGGCACCAACGATGAGAAGCGCTTGAGACTCCTTCCGCTTCTCTTCGTCCTTCGAAAATCCTTCGATAGCCAGGACTTCGGCATCTCTCAACCTGAGTGTTTCTTTCAGGAGTTTGAGATCGCTGGGGTCCTGACGGAGGAGGATTTTCATGTGGGCGTTTTTTACCACCGAATCGGCTTCCTCCTGCTGGCGGAAGAAATCCTTCAATTGCTGCGTGATCGAAACGAGCATCATACCGTAGTGACGGGCTCGTCTCGAAAGATCGTCGAGAAGGCGAGCTCCGGCTTTAAAGCGCATGAGCGTCGAGGCTTCGTCGATGATCGCTGCGAAGCGGACGCCTCGCTCTTTCGACTCGGCGGCTTTCCGCCTGATGAAATCGGCGAGGATATAGACGGCTATACGCTCCAGCCGGGGCTCGTTCACTTCTCTTGTATCGAAAACGAGGAACATCTTCTCGGTATCGATATTGGTGTAGCCGTCGACCAGTCCGCCGAAGGCACCGGCTTTGGTGAAGAGTGAAAGACCACGTGCGAACTGGCTGAGACGATCCTTCTGGACAGGATCCGACTCGGACATCGCTGCCTGGCTTGTTACCCTGGCGAGATCCGACATGGTCGGCACTTTTCCATTGAGCTGCGCTTCCAGATAGGCGAGTTTGATCAATCCGTCCAGGAGCGACTTCTCTTCCACGGAGAGTTCTTCACGACCTTCCGGAGCAAGCATCAAGTCGAGCAGGGCGAGCAAGCTCGAGACCTTGTCCGGGGAAGGTTCTCCTTTGAGCTGGTCTTCTGGCCCGAGATCGAACGGATTGAGTATGAATCCCGAGTTGGGACCGAGATCGACATACTGGCACATATCCGTCCCGAGCAGCTCGGTGATGAAACGATAGGAGCCGAACTTGTCGACGGTCTTATCTATGAGAACGAAGCGGACGCCCATAGGCAGCAAGCGAAGGATGAGCATGGACACGGCAAATGATTTACCGGCACCGGTGGTACCTACGACGAACATATTGTTAGCGTCTTTGCCAGCTCCCCTGAAGAATGGATTGAGCAGGACCGGCTCCCGGGACGCCAGGGCAAATCCGAATGGGACTCCGTCCGGGGTGCCGCAGGACGCCGTGAAGAAAGGCCAGACCGTACCGACGATGGGAGACATGACCCGGTGCACGATGGCGAGCTTGTCTACTCCCACCGAAAGCGTGGACTGCCAGGAGTCGAGCTGCAGCAGCTGCCCTCTATCCATGTTGGCGCCACGGTTTTTGAAAACCCTGCGGATCTCGTCCATGTGCGAGCTGAGTTGCTGCTCCGAATCACCCATGGTGGCAATATAGAGACTGATGTCGAAAGCCTTGTTCGAGCTCCTCAAGAACTCCTGGATCGCAGCGGCAGCCCGGCGAGTGCCTTCCAGACCTTCCAGGTCGGGAGTGGCGAGCTGGGTGCTGGTGACCACACCGAGGTGATATTTTCGCTTCAGGTCGGCTCGCACTTTGTCCTGATCGCACTGGTGGATAAAGACCGACATGGAGTACTCCACACCCAGAGTGAGAAGGTCTACGAGCCAGCCCATCCACGTGTTGTGAGGCATCTGGAACATGTACTGGGTGCCGATATATTTTCCGTCGAGCCAGAGATACTCATCATGTACCTTGAGGGCGGAGCCGGCCAGACAGGAGGCTTCCGAAAGACTGGGATGGGACGGTGGTGCTTCGGGATCCCGGCTTGCCAGAGAAGGGTTGAGATCCGAGTAGATCAGGTTACGCACTTCTTTGCGGGTGAGAATTTTCGGTCTCAAGTTAGAGGTACGCAGCTGCTCGAAGGCGGTCTTCACCTGGCGGTTGAGCATGCCCAGATACTCTTCGTGCCTCTGGATCGAGCGTCTGCCGGACCACATCTGGCCTGATTTGCAGTCCGGGGGCTGGTAGCTGACCACCACATAGAATTCCCTCTGGGGAACGAAACTGACGTCCTGGACACGCCGGAACCATTTGTCCGTGTAATCGGCATACCACTTGAGATAAGCGTTGTCGCTCTTGATATGGACCTGATACTGCTCCAGGTATTCATCCACCGAGAGGTGCCGGGACTTGATTATGATCTGGATATCGGTGTCGCAGGCATTGACGAAATTGGCGAACTGCCTGGCCATCTGGTCCCGGTCCGCATCGTCATAGAGCAGTACATTGACACCTTTGACCACTATATATTTGCGGAAGCTGCCATCGGAGAGGACAACCACTCCTTCTTCCTCGTCCTCGCCGGGAATGGAATGGATAAAACAGACGTCCTGCCAGCTTGCTTCCCCGCGTTTGTCCTTGGGAGCTTCTTTGTCGTCCCGGCCTTCGGTATAGCGGGCGTCGACACCGAAAGGAAGAGCGTTGCGAAGGGCTTCCGGAAGAGGATTATAGAAACCGGCCACGACATTCTGAATGGACGCTCCCGAGGTTACCGGGATCTGCCTGCCACTGACTCTGCCTCTACCATTGCCATTGCCGTTCCCATTGCCCTCGTTGCCATCGAGTCGTCTGGTTTCAGAGCGTTTTCGCCTGCGGGAGCTCCCGTCTCCCCTGCCCGATCCTGAACCTCTGCCTCGCGACATTGCCTGAAACCTGCTTCCTATCTGTTCTTCAGTGTAATCTTAATTATCATTAAAGGTCAACTTGTCTCCCTTGTATCGGACTCAATATAGTACTCCTCGGCTATTTGCTTCTCGATAATGGTCGGATCGGGATAGAGCGGGGCTTCCGAAGGTTTGGGGATAAAAGTCCGGTTAAGCAAGCCGAGACGGTAGCCGAAGCTGTTTTTCCACCAGCACATCGGCTTGAGTTCGGTCATGAAGCCGGCAGCGGCTCCCACCGAAACCGAGGCGATGAACGCGAAAAGACCGGCCGGCAAATTGCCGACCTTCCAGTCACCGGGGCACTTGGTAGCGAAGAAGAAACCGAGCACCACACCGATGACAGTGAAAAATAATTGCTTGAGCGTCAAACCGAAGACTTTTAGAGGCGTCTTCAGGTTGATCACCTTGTGAACCTGCGACATTCTGGTTGTCCCCCATTTTCAGAGAGTTTCAGGCGACAAAGTCGATTGGAATCAGATTCTCTTGCTCTGCCAGCCTGATTAATCGTCGTGCCATCATCGCGAACTTACCGGGTAAGCGCGATACCGCCCCTCTGAAATAGTCGCTCGCTCCTTGAAAGTCGCCGGAGCGTCGCATTAACTCCCCTATCAAATATTCTATCTCTCCTTTTTTGTCTTTGGGGCAACTGCCATCCATAAGAGACTTATGGAAAGCATCGATGGCAAGCCTGCGATATTCGCGGGCTTGCGGAACGGCGCCGTCGTCGTCGGCGCACCAGGCAGCATAAAGATAATACTGCCCGATGGAATAAAAGGTTCTGCCATTGCGCTCAGCGGTCAGGGCTGCTGTCCGGTATTGCAGATGAGCCGGGATATTCGGCTGGTAGAGGAAGGTCTCGTCGAAAGAGCGACGAAAAGCGGTAGCCCAGTCGGAATGCCCACAGGACGGGCATGTACAGACTGCGTAGGGCTCGAATTGCTCGGTCTCACCATGGAAATAAAGACGCAATTCGCTGGTCCGATAACCATTGTCCATGATTATCGGAATCTGTCTCGACCGAAATGCCGAGCCGCAGTTCGGGCACTTGACGCCAATTTCCGCCAGATACATCGGTGATCCTCTCGGGGTGGCGCTCCTTCTCGTAAGGGGAGATGGAAACGCCACCCGGCTACAAGAAACGCTATTTAGGACATTCCCTCCTGTTCTTCTCTCAGTCGCCTGAGTTCGTCTTCGGCAGCCTTGCGCTCAGCCTCGGATTTGGCTTGATAGCGCTTCTGCTCGGCCTCGGCGATCTGTCTTTCGTGCTCCATCTTCTTGAGCAGCTCGGCTTGATCTTTCCGGCGTTGCTCGTCGGACTTGCCGCTGTGCTTGCCGGCACGCATGTCGAGGTCTTTGCGCTCCGGCGGTCCCTTGGCCTCGCCGGGTCCCTGTGGCGTGCCATCCTTGCCCTTGCCGGCCTTGGCCGCCAGTCCTGCACCACCAGCGATACCAGGAAGAGCTCCCCGGAGGGCCTGGCCGAAGGTAGAAGGCTGGGCAGGAGGCTTGGGCGTCGGAGCCTGCGGCTCGGGGCTCGCCCCGGAAGCGCCGCCGACATACCAGGACTCCCGGTGCTGATCCGGATGCCAGGCACCCTCATCAGCCCCCCGATGCTCGTGCTGTTGCTGCTCGGCAGCCATTCTCTGCTGCTCGGCCAGGTATTCGGCGTTTTCACCGCCGGCCTCGGTCTGGTGATGCTGAGGCTCGTGCCGCTGATCCGCCGGCATATAGGACGCACCGGAGGCATCCGCGACTTGCTCGTGGGAGACATGACCGCCGGAGACATCATGAGAGACATGACCACCGGCATCTCCGGACGCGTGACCGCCGTGGTGCTCGTAAGAAGCGGGCTGCCCGGCATATGAGTCGGTACGGATCTCCTGGCTCTGGCTATAGCCAGGATCGACGCAGGCCGTTCCATCAGGCGCATAGCTGAGATTGGAAGCAGGTGGTGTCGGCTGTCCGTGGTCGTAGCTCATTCCGGTGGTATCGGAAGTGAAAGATCCGCCGGAAACCGGCACATCGCCAGCTCGATCCAGGGTAGGACCAGAACTGAGTCCACCTGAAGTGTCAGGCGAAACGGTGTAAGCCTGCTGGCTCGTGCCACCGGCTCCTGCCAGTCCGGAAGTATCCGGCGAGACAGTATATTGCTGCTGGCTCGTGCCACCGGCTCCCGCCAGACCGGATGTACCCGGCGAAGTGTTGTATTGCTGGCCGGCGCCGGTATACTGCTGGTTTGCGTCAATGTATTGCTGGCCCGACCCATCAGTGTACTGATAGCCGCCCGCCGGCTGGACCTGGGCCGTGTCGACACAGGCGGAGCCGGTCTGGAGCACCTGAGCAGCGGTCTGGTTGCCCTGGGAAGCCAGGGATACCATATCCGGGCTGCTGGCAATGGTGTTCTGCACCATGGCTTGAGCGGCGGTATCTCCGCTGATCGCCCTGGCCATTACATCTTGCGGCACGGATTGAGCTGCCGTGACCGCAGCGATGGCGGACGGGTCACCGGACTGAGCCAGGCTCTGCACCGTTTCGGTTTGACCGGCGGCAGCCATGAGGGTGGCTGCAGCACCAGGGTCACCATGGCTGGCTCGATCATAGGTCGCATGCATGGCCTGGGCATAGCCCGGGTCGACATTGAGGGCCTGATCGAGCTGCTGGATGGCAGCCTGGTCGCCCCGGGCGATAGCTCCGGGATCGACGCCGAGATCCTGGATGGTGGCCTGGGTCTCGGCAGCGGCAGCATACATCGGTGCCTGCGGTGCCATCTGGGTGTCGTATGAGCCGCCGCCCTGGGTAAACTGAGCGTAGCCCGAAGTATCCTGGGCAACGGATGGCGTATAACCGGCCTCGGTGCGAACTCCCATATTGCCCGCCAGGGTTTCCTGGTAGGTGCCGGCGTTGACCGCAGGACTCATGGGACTCGACATAGTGAGCATGGAGGAAGCCGCGTGGTTGCCCTGGGCAGCCATCTG
>JAGQHH010000528.1 GCA_020431945.1 Cyanobacteria bacterium HKST-UBA02
GGAGGGCACCGGCAGCTCGATCCTGTCTCCCGGAGCGACGTTATGACGGAGAGCGAAACTTTCCGATACGATCGCTTTCGGGCCCGAGAGAAGGGCGCAAACTTCACCGCTGGGTCTCCCTGAGACGAAGCTGAGATTGCCGAAACGACCGACCACATCGAAGCGAGCACCACCAAGGATCGCCGGTCTGCCGCGGTAGAGCACCGGTGACTCGGCCCAGGGCTCCACGGCCCGGACACCGTCGACTTGCGCCAGAGCCCTCTCGAGAGCAGGAGGGAAGCCGGCGCTGTGACTGCCACCATCCCTGGCAGCCGGACGCATCCAGAGATCCGCCACCAGGGTCTGCCTGGCCCAGTCGGTGACAGTCTCTCGGAAGCTGCCGATCATGATGGCCAGGGAGATCATCATGGCGATGCCAACCGCCAGGGTAGCCACCGCCACCGATGTCCGGCCGATGGTGCGCCTCAGGGTGAGGGCTGCCAGCTTTCCTTCGATTCCGAGAACAGAGTCGAGGCCCGAGGCGACGACCGGCAACAGGAGCTTCAAGAGAAGTGGCAGAGCCAGGGCAAGGGCGAAAACATAGAGCAGAGCAGCCAGATAGCCCCAGAGAGGAAAGCCGTCCACCGGCGGCTGCCCCGATAGAAGCCAACCGCAAACACAGAGAAAGATAGAACACAGGAAAAGAGGCAAGGAGAATCGATCGATACCTTCCTCGTTCGACAGCCTTCGGGTGGCCGAGATCGGCTCCACAAGAGAACCTTCCAGGGCCGGAGGCAGTGCCGCCACCACGGTCAGGATCACCCCAGTAAGCACGGCAAGAATAACGAGCCGATAGTCCAGGGCGACACTTTCGAGCGGGATGTTGAAATAGAGACGCTGATAAGTATCCGCCACCGCAGCCAGTGACCAGTCCGCGAGCAGAATACCGAAGCCGGCTCCGATAACCGAGCCGGCAAGCCCGATGAGAGCCGCCTCCCCGCACAGAAGCAGGACGACGCTGCGCCGCCTCAAACCCATGGCCCTGAGAGTGCCGATCTCGACCCGCCGGCGGATCACAGCAATGGCGATGGTGTTGTAGATGAGAAACATTCCGACGATGAGGGCTATGAAAGTGAGGGCCCAGAGGTTGTACTCGAAAGACCTGGTCATTTTCTCGATGGCCCTGGTCCTGCTGCCGGGAGGCTCGGCGGCAAGCCCTGCCGGCAATTCCCGATTGAGCTTTTCTCTGATCGGCTCGAGGCTTTCTGAAGGGAGGATGATCTCGACCCGAGAAATCTTGCCCCTCGCACCGAGGATCTCCTGGGCAAGAGGAACATCGCATACGATTAAACGCCCCGAATAAGCGTCTCCCAGACCGGTCGGCTCCAGAATGCCTGTAACCGGCACGGACACAGTGCGGTCGTCGACACTCAGAGTCAACTCTGTACCCGGGGAAAGCCCCTCCTCCGAGGCGATTTTCTTACCCAGCAGAACTCCCGAGAGATTCGCGAGAGAGCGGTTCTCTTTCTCGGCCCCGGTGGCGAAAGAGAAGAACTCGCCATCAGCAAGCATATCGATTCCTATGAGCTGGACTACCTCGGACGATTCGGTCTCCTTGCTGCTTTCGCCGATGCAAACATCGGCGCTCAGCACCGCCGCATATTTTCCTCCGGCCATCCAGAGCCAAGTGAGATCCTCGAGAACATTTTCGTCTATATACCTTCCGGCCACCGGCGATATCTCGAGATTGGCCCGCCCGGCAACGCTGTCCACCGAATGGCGGAAGCTATTGAGGGCGGTGCCGTTCGCCAGACTGATGGCGAGAAAGACCGCGATTCCCAGGGCAATACCACCTGTGGTGATGAGCGTCCGTGCCCGGTTTATCAGGCAATCTCTGAGGACGAATGTCTTGAAAAGAGAGAGGATGGAAAACACTATTGCGGACCCGCGATCCTCCCGTCATAGAGCTCCACCACCTTGCCGGCACGGGCTGCCGCTTCCGGGCTGTGAGTGGCCATCACTATGGTGAGTTCGATGTCCCGATTGAGGGACTCGAGCAAGTCGAGGACGATCTTGCCGTTGACACTGTCCAGATTACCGGTGGGCTCGTCGGCCAGCAAGAGCCTGGGCTCGTGCACCACAGCCCTGGCCACCGCCGTGCGCTGCATCTCGCCGCCAGAAAGAGTGGCAGGCAAGAAGCTCCGGCGGTCGGTCAGACCGACCCGCTCGAGAATCGCAGCGGTGCGCTCTTTTACCAGGCGCCGGTGGACACCATTGAGGATAAGCGGCAGAGAGACATTCTCCTCGACCGTCAGGGTCGGAAGCAGATTGAAGAACTGGAAGACGAATCCCACCGACTGCCGGCGCCAATCGGTGAGCTCTCGCTCGCTGAGACTCGAGACAGACAGGCCGGCTATCTCGATGGTACCGCCGGTGGCCCGATCCACGCAGCCGATGAGATTGAGAAGAGTGCTCTTGCCGCAGCCTGAAGGACCCAGAAGAGCGATAAAATCACCCCGGGAGAACTCCAGGCTGACCCGGTCCAGGGCCTCCACCCGCCTCTGGGTATAGCTTTTCGATACGTCTTGAAGTCTTACGATAGTGCTCATCAGGTAAATTATAGTAGGAGCTTGAAATAGGGGCCAAAATCCCCTATCTTTGAATAAGGTCAACGACTAGAAAGTAGTTCAGGTTTGAGCCAGCTCGCAGCTTCGCGTTCGCCTCTTCAAGACGGGACAATCCAGAGCGCAGCCGATGAGAGCGCACTCTCGAGATTGAATTTCAAATACGAACTGCGTCGTTACCAGAAAGAAATCATCGAAATAGTCAACCAGAAAATCAGCTCCGGTAAAAGAGAGGTGCATATAGTGGCGCCCCCCGGCGCCGGCAAGACCATCATCGGTCTGCAGATAGTCAGCCACTTGAAAGCACCGAGCCTCATTCTTTCGCCCAATACCACTATTCAGGCGCAGTGGTCGCAGAAAATCAACCACTTTCTGCCTGAAACCGGCGAGCCTCTGGATCCCGTCGCGGTGATCGGCACTCATGAGGACAGACCTCTCAAGCCGATAACCGTTCTCACCTATCAGGTTCTCTCCACCCCCGGGCGCGAGCAGGAATATCTCGAACAACTCGGACGCAAAGAATGGGTGAACGAGCTCAGGAAAAACCGGGGCATCAGCCATGGTGACGCCGAGCTCAGGCTTCTGGAGATCCTGCAGAACAACCCCACCGCCTACCGCCGGGAACTCTCGAGACATATCAGCAGGCTCCGCAAAAAGCTGTCGGATGTCCTGGACATAAACGAAGTCCTTCATAAGAACGCCATCAACCTGATCCAGACTCTCAGGCGTCAGGGCGTCAAGACGGTGATTTTCGACGAATGCCACCACCTCACCGACTACTGGGCGGCGATCATGCATCATCTTGTCGCCATGCTGGACGATCCCGTAGTCGTAGCCCTGACCGGCACTCCACCGGAAGGCAAGAGCGCCAGCCAGGCGCACCGCTATTCGAGTCTCGTGGGCGAGATCGATTATCGGGTACCGACACCGGCCCTGGTGAGGGAGGGCGGTCTCGCCCCCTATCAGGATCTGGTCTATTTCACCCGCCCCCTGCCCGGGGAGCTCGAGTTTCTGGCTTCCCAGCACCAGGGCTTCCACGAGCTGGTGGACGAGCTCATCGGCAAGCGTGACGAGCTCACCGAATACAGGGTCGAGTCGGTCGATACTCCGGAGAGCAAGCCGGAAAGCAAGCAGGGCTTATTTCTCCCCGACCGAGGCCTGGACAAGACCCCGGATAAGCTCCTCACCCGCTACGAGGTCAAAGACCAGAACGACAAGTTCTCGCCTCTTCTCAGCCATATATTCAATCGTCTTCTCAGCGTGGCCAGGGATGAGACCTGGCTGGAGTTCGCCGCCAAGCGTCCCCAGCTCGCCTCGGCCATGTGCCGGACCATGTGGAGTTTCCGCTTACCTGTCCCGCGTAATGTCAGCCGCTCCGAGACCGTGGTCATGCCCCCCACCATCGATGACTGGATGGCGGTCATCGAAGACTATGCCTCTACTGTCCTCAAACTGAGCTCCTCCCGTAAAGACCATGCTCTCTATAACCGCATCCGCTCCGTTTCCAGAAAGCTGGGCTACGGCATCACCGAGCGCGGCCTCCGCCGTCAGGCCTCGCCCAGCGACCGGGTCCTGGCATTCAGTGAAAGCAAGGGTCAGGCTGTTTGCGATATCCTCTCGGTGGAATTCCGGAGCCTGCAGGAATCGCTCCGGGCGATTGTGGTGACCGATTTCGAGTCCATGTCCGCCACCGGTCTCAAATCGGTGCAGGGGGTCCTCTCCGATGACGCCGGCGGCGCCATCGCCGTCCTCAGAGCGATCCTGGACTCGCCGGTTTCGGCATCCATCAATCCCTGCCTGGTCACCGGCTCGCTTCTGATCACCGACAAGCGCATCACTTCCCGCTTTGTGTCAGCAGCCACCAAGATCCTCAGAAAGAAAGGCTTCCGCATCAATCTCGAGGTCTATGAGACCGAGGGCGAGCCCTTCAGCCGCATCACCGCAAATAGTACCAGCTGGGAGCCCAGACTCTATGTCCGCCTGGCCACCGAGCTCTTCGAAGCCGGAATCAGCAAATGCCTGATCGGCACCCGGGGGCTTTTCGGTGAGGGCTGGGACAGCCAGGACCTCAATACGCTCATCGACCTCACCACCGCCACCGCTCCGGTGACTGTCAAGCAGCTCCGGGGGCGCAGCATCAGGATCAAAGAAGGCGACGAGAAAGCCAGACGCAAAGTCGCCAACAACTGGGATGTGGTCTGTATCGCTCCCGAGCTCGAGAAGGGACTGAACGACTACAAGCGTTTCGTCAAAAAACACTCCCAGTTTTTCGGAATTTCAGACGATGGGCAGATCGAGAAGGGTGTCGGTCATGTCCACCCCTCTTTCTCCGATATGACCCCCAGCGAAATCTTCAACCATGCCGAGCAACTCAACGAGGAGATGATCGAGCGCGCCCTGAGCCGCGAGGAGATCTACGGGCTCTGGAAGGTCGGGCACGCTTACCGGAACCGCACGGTGGATTGCCTGGAGGTCAGCAATCTCGACACCCAGTCGATTATCGCGCCTTTTCTCAGACACAATCTCAGCCAGGCGGAGCATGCCGCCGAGTTGCGCCGGAACCTCTTCCACATATGGGCGGAGACCCTGGTATTCGGCGGCTTTCTCGCCCTGGCCAGCTATCTCGCCCTGAACGGGAGCCGCGCCGGCATGG
>JAGQHH010000529.1 GCA_020431945.1 Cyanobacteria bacterium HKST-UBA02
GTACCGGTACCACCACCCATACCGGCGGCGATGAAGACCATGTCGGAGCCCTGTAGAGCAGCGGCGATTTCCTCGCGGCTCTCTTCAGCGGCTTTGGTTCCGACCTGGGGATTGCCACCGGCACCCAGACCTCTGGTCAACTTGGCGCCAATCTGCAGGCGGTTTTTCGCCGCAGAGAGCTCCAGGGCTTGCGCATCGGTATTGCAGGCCCAGAACTCCACGCCATTGAGTCCGGCGGCAATCATGCGATTGACTGCATTTGATCCGGCGCCGCCGACACCGACTACCTTGATGTTAGCTTTAAGCTCAAACTCTCTTGCCTTATCGGCTTTCTCCGCTTGCTCCGGCACAGCTTCTTCCTCTATAAATGTTCGTTCTCGTTCCACAGGCGGACAAAATGCCAGTTGCTACGCAGTAGGGAAACGCGCCCTCTGAACTGGTGGATATGTCCTGATTCCGGTAAATGGTAGGGCCTTAGTCCCTCATTTGCAAGGTGGAAGGATACTTATCATAGTTAAGCTTTTCAAAACAGCAAGCCACTTCGAAAGGGTTGCCAGGAGATTCGATCGGACAGAACTTACTACCCCAAAATTACCCCTTGCGCATATGCTTTGTAAATTAACCTTATTTGCTTTTGGCAGCTGCCGCTCGAATCTTGTCGAGGGTCTTTTGATAAGCCTTGTTATCAGGACTTATTTTCACAGCCTTCTCAGCAAGGGCTACAGCCTCGTCGAATTCATGCTTGGAAGCTTTGATGCTGGCTAGAAGCCTGAGGGCATCAGCATTCTTCGGATCGATTTTGACACAGCGGCCCAGATACTTTGCCGCGTCTTCCACCTCGCCTTTGGCGACACTTGCCGAAGACAGGTAATAGAGCGCATTGGCATCGTTGGGATCGAGCTCGATTGCTTTCTTCTCTTCGAAGATCTGGGAGTCGAAATCGCCCTTCAATCCGAGAACAGCCCCCAGCTCCCGATGCGCCTCGCTGCTGTTGGCATTCAGCTTGATAGACTGACGATAGGCGTCGACGGCCTGATCGAGCTTGTCCTGACGCATATAGACCTGGCCCAGCTTGAAGTGGATGTCGGCGTTATTAGGATCGCAGGCAATGGCCTGCTGCAGTGATTTCACAGCACCTTTGAAGTCTTGCTTGCGAATCAGAGCCCGGGCGATGCCTACATGAGGATCCGACTTGCTGGGAGCCAGCTTGGAAGCTTCGGTAAATTGCTCGATAGCTTCGTCGAGCTTGCCTTTCACGAGATAGACCTGGCCCAGCTTGAGCCTGGTGGCCGGATTGCTTGGATTCATACCGATTGCGGCTTTATATCTGATGATAGCCCGATCGATATCTTCGTCATCAGTTGCCCTGGGGGCAGGCTTTTTGTCCGGAGCAGCCTGGCAGACCGTGACCTGTCCGGCTGCACCAAAAGCGAGGGACAGAGCCAGTACAGTCATCAAGCGGTGGTTCATTTTCTTTACCTCGTGATCGTCGAATTAGCTAATAGTTTAGCCAGGGCTGCCTTGGTCATAGGATCATCAGGCTTCATCTGGACAGCCTTTTTATATGCTTCGACAGCAAGGGGCTTATTGTCGAGCTTTTCGTAAGCATCGGCAAGAGCCAACCAGGCAAAGTGACAGGATTTGTCGACTTCCAGTGCTTTCTTCAAAACGCCCACGGCCAGACGATCTTTGTCCATACCCATGAGGGCCCGGGCGAGTCCGACATAAGATGAAGGATTAGATGGTTTTATACTTGCCGCTCTGCGGAAACAAGCAGCGGCAAGCTGGAACTCATTTTTTCGGAGATAACAGTAGCCCAGGTCGTAGCAGGCGGTCTCGCTCACCGGATTGTGTTTGATGATGATGCGGAGCTCGTTGATGGCGAGATCGATAAAACCGATCCGATCCAGACAGATGGCGTAATTGCCCCGGACGACATCATCTTCCGGACGCAGCTCCAGAACCTGCTTGAGCTGGCCGCCGGCCTCGTCGAAATTTCCCTTTTTCATCAACAGGCAGGCGATCTCGCAACGAGTATCGGCATTGAGAGTGGGATTCTTCTGATTCAGGACCAGGGATTGAAAGAGCTCGGCCATTGCCTGGTCGTCCCGACCGGTCCTGGCATAAGCCCGGCCCAGGCGCAGCCTCACCTGCCAGTCTTCGGGCTTGAGGTCGCTGGCCTGCTGATAAACCGTTGCAGCTGCGTGAAAAGCACCTTTTTCGAAGAGACTGTCGCCCTGATCCACCAGTCGGCGCCACTCCTGCCCATCACCGAAGGCATATGCACCGGACAGGCAGGAAGGCGAGAGGATCAGGCAAAAAGCATAGAAGAAGGCGGGTAAAATCGCCATCCCAAGCAGTTTTCCATCTCTCACCAGCAGCTTCACGTCTACATTATAAGGAAGCCGCCGCCAATAATCCTGGTATCAGATGTGAACCTACTAATCCGCTAGAATAAAATGAAACTGACCCAGGTAACCTCCGGACAAGTCTTGGCATGAGCCTCGGATTCGACTTTCACAGCCTCTTCGCCTCGCCCGAGGCGCTGGTAATCAAGGTATTTCTGCCGCCGATCCTCTACGGAGCGCACGGTTTTGCAGCCACCTGGTTTGCTGTGAAAATGCTCTTCCGCCCTTACAAAGCCTGGTTCATCCCTTACACGAGGATCCAGATCCCTTTTACACCAGGAATCTTCCCCAAGCGTCAGGCTAAGCTCAGCCAGGCCGTTGCCTCCACCATCACCGACACGTTGCTGACGCCCAAGGACATCAAACAACGTGCTGACGAGCTGGTCACCGAAGAGAATATCTATAACGCCATCAATCTCTTTTTCGATTCGGTCCTCCTCAAAGAGTTTCGCGATGCAGCCAAGCTCCACCGCCTGGCCGCGGACCTGGCGGCATTCAGCCCCACTCTCCTGCAGCACTTCGTGAGAAGCCTGATCGATTCCCTGGAGTCCGGTAAGGACAGCCGTATTCCGGCGATAACCGAGAAGATTTTCGATCAGATCGTGATGAGCACCAGGATCAATCTGGACCAGGCCACCGAGCTTTCATCCAGGATTATCGAAAACTTCCTCACCCCGGAGAAAATCCGAAACGCCCTGATCTCCCTTCTCAGCCCCCAGAATATCGGGGCTCTCGAAGAGTCGATCAATGTGCACGCCGGTGGGCCGTACCGCCTCCTCGCCAGGCTCATCGGCGTCAAAAGGGTTTGCTACGAGTGGCGTAATTTCCTGGAGAAAGAGCCGGACGAAGCACACAAGATCATCTCGGATCTCATCGCCCGTTTCGGAATCAAGCACCAGCTCGCCATTCAGATCGCCAATTTCGACTTGCGTGCCATGCCCCTGGAGAATATCAACCGGCTGAAGCAGAATGTCATCACCTTTGTCGAGGACTTCGTGGTCGAGCACAAGGAAGATATCATCGAAGCCTGCAAGAAGTTCGAGAACGAGGCGATGGTGACTGTTCAGTCCGCCATCGTCAGGTTCAACCCGGACAGCGTCCCCCCGGATCTTCTCGAGAAGACAAAGCGGAACCTCGCTTCATTCACCTATTCTTACCTCAAGCGCGAGCTCGGGCAGCTCCTCGAACAGGCCATACCGAAGCTCGGCGTGCATGGTCTGATCGTCAGCAAGATCGACCTCTTCACGCCAATGCAGCTCGAATACCTGGTCAAGCGTATATGCAAGAACGAGCTCAAAGCCCTGGAGTATTTCGGCGGAGTAATCGGTGCAGTGATGGGAATCATTCAGATCCTGATCAACGCCATCACGTTCTAGCACGATCCGGTCGCACCATCAGCGACACCACTTGCTTGCCCCGCAGGTCCCGAATCAGGCAACTCCTGACCCCCTCGCGGGATTACAGTCAAAAAATACCGGGAACATTCATCTGTGTCGGCAGAGAAAGAGAAGTCAAGAGGAACCATCGGACACAGCGAGCCTGTTCGAGCCTGATGCTCAGCAAAGAAACACTAAAATATCTGTCGCTCCGGATCGATCGCGCCCTGGCGCGAGGAAGCCGGGCAGGCCAGCCTGTCGCCCCACTCTGCTACCGGGTGAGGGTACCTAAAGACAAGCTCGATCTGCTGGTGGGGACTTTTCTCAAGGATCGTTATTTTGTCCTTTCTATTCTGGGAAAGGGCGGCATGAGCCTCGTTTATCGGGCCAAAGACATGCAAACCGGCAAAATAGTGGCTCTCAAGGCTCTCAGGACTCAGGGCATGGGGGACGAGGTCCTGGTGAAACGTTTCCGCCTGGAGGCTGAGGTGCTACACCGGCTCAATCATCCCCGGATCGTGAGCGTGCATGATTATGGAACCAGCAAGCACGGCCAGCCTTTTTTCGTGATGGATTACCTGATCGGAGTCAGCCTCAATCAGGTGCTCAAGCTCGAAGGAGCGCTCAAGCCAGAACGCTTTCAAGACATCTTCGTCCAGGTCGCAGCAGCAATAGCCCATGCCCACAAGCATGGAGCCATCCACCGTGATATCAAGCCCGGCAATATCATGCTGGTTGAGATGGGAGACACCAGGGACTATGTGAAAATCGTCGACTTCGGCATCGCCAAACTCGCCGAAGACGCAGCCAAGCTCACAAGGATGGGCGAGGTCTGGGGGAGTCCGATATATATGAGCCCGGAGCAGGGCATGGGCACCACGATTGATGCCCGCACCGATATTTATTCCCTGGGAGTGGTGATGTACGAGAGCCTCACAGGAGAGGTCCCATTTCTCGGCCGCAACTATGTCGAAACGATGACCATGCAAATCTCGGAGCCTCCGGCCCCCTTCTCCGATGTCTGCCCCGAGCTCAAGATCCCGGCAGCTCTCGAGATGATCGTCTTCCGAGCTCTGCAGAAGTCGCCGGATGAGCGCTATCAGTCAATGAACGAGATGAAATCGGATCTGGAGAGAGCTCTCAATACCGCCGCCGCCTCCGACCGTCCGGAGAGTACCGGCTCCAGACCGGTCTGGGGATTCATGAAAAAGAAGGTGGAAGAGATCCAGATTGCAGCACCGCCCGACACCATTCTCGAACCGACCCCGCCCGAAGAGGAAATGAGTCCGGAAGCAGTCCCGGATGCGGAAGTCACCTATGAAGACGAGATTACCAGACACCTTATCCGGGGGGTCTCGGATCCGGAAATCGTCTCGGCAAGTACGCCCATGGAGCCCCATGGTTTAGTGGAGGCGCCCGAGCGCAACTCTCCCAGGCTCGAAAGCCTGATCAAGAAAACTTCCACCATGGCGCCGGAGCCCCGCCAGCCGCAACCGCAGGAAAGCCCGGAAGGACAAGGGCAAGCTCCCGCGCCCGCATCCTCACCAGAATCCGCACGCCGGCCGGGCAAACGAAATTCCGGTAAAACCACCTCATCCGGAATGAAGCGAAACACAGGCAGCAGGACGGCAGCCCGGAGTACCGGAAGCCGTGCCACTACCAGAGGCAACACCGGCAGCAGGATGTCAGCCAGAAGCGGTACCGGAAGCCATCTGCGCACCGGTCGGGAGCCGGCAAGCAAGGGAGCTCTGGCAGCCAAGATCCTGATTGCCATTGCCGCCGCCGGTATCGTATATGGTGTAGCCGTCAGTCCCGATATGCGCCGGGTCCTCATCGACTTCATCTATAAGACCGACTGGGGCGAAAAACCCCAGACAGGCGAGAATCAGCCCGAGCTCTGAATTTCTATTCTTCGTTGCTTTCGAGAAGATCGAGCAGACTGGCGGCGTCGGCTTTGAACTCGGTCAACCGCTCGGAGAGTTTGACGATCACCTCGGCACGCTTGAAGTCCTTTTGAGAAAATGCTTCCGCTCCCTGCCTGGAGAGGATTTCGACCTGCCGATCGACGGCGCCGAGCAAGACACTGAGAGCGTCTGTCAAATCGACATCGGCCTCTACATTGATTGCCGGCAGGGTATCGAAGACCCCGTCCTGCCTTTCTGCCCGAGAAGGTCGCAGGGGCGGAAGACGGTGACCGGTGCCACGAGGAGGCTGAGACTGGCCAGATTGAGGCTGGTTAAGTTGAGGCTGGTTGAGTTGAGACTGGTCCTGATGAGGCGGCAGATTGAAATAGGAGTTCTCCGGCATGAGATCCGAGGAATCCTCTCCGTATGGCTCCGAGTCGTCTTCGGCTTCGGGATAGGGAGGCTCTTCCTCGTCGGAAAGGTCACTGTATGATTCTTCTTCAGGCTCTTCATCTTGATCGGAGTCTTCGTAGGGCTCCTGGTAGCGGTCAAGATCTTCCTGGTCTTCCCGATCTTCTTGATTTTCGAACCGCTCTTCCGAATCTTCCTCGTCCTGCGACTCGGCCAGGGCTTCGTCAAGATAATCAGCAGCACTGGGTGGCTTGAGACCGGCCCGACGTCGATCATCTTCGAAATCATCGTCATTGAGAAGGTATCGGCTGTGCTCGGCAGGGGTCTCATCCATGGGACCGGGCATCGGCATTTGCTGATGGTCTACTTGATCTTCCTCCCTGAGGAGAAACTGACCGTGCTCGGCCGGAGCGCCCTGGGTGTATGGATAGTGCGATTGAGACGGATGCATCCACTGCATGGGGGGCATCTGCCCGGGAGGCATGCCGAAGGGAGGTGGCATCTGTTGCGGGGGCATTTGCTGCGGCGGCATCTGCATATGCGGAGGCACTTGCTGCGGGGGCATTTGCTGTGGCGGCATTTGCTGTGGCGGCATTTGCTGTGGCGGCATCTGCATATGCGGAGGCATTTGTTGTGGCGGCATTTGTTGCGGCGGCATTTGTTGCGGCGGCATCTGCATATGAGGCGGCATCTGCTGTGGAGGCATCTGCTGGAATTGAGCCGGGTGCGGACCGCTTTGATACTGAGCCGGATACTGCTGGTATGGGGCTTGAGCCGGATGGGGACCGCTCTGGTATTGCTGGGCGAACTGGCCCGGAGGCTGCTGACCCGGTGCGGGCATCGGACCCTGCGGTGCCTGGAATGGCGGAACGACCTGGCGCTGCTCCAGATCTTGTTGCCCCTGGTGCCGATCCTGCTTCAACTCCTGCTGCATGGCGTCATGCATAGCCTGCAAATGCGGGGGAAGCCCGGACACGCCATCGAGAGACACATTCTCCGGTCCCGATGCAAGCTGGTGCCACTCCCCGGTATCCTGATTCACTCCAGCCGCGGGTCCACTTATTCCAGCAGCCTCGGCAGTATCACGGGTGTTCTGGATATAGCTCTGCCATTCCTGCGCCACGGCTGGCGGCAGCTGCCCGCCGACCATCTTCCAGTCTGCCTCGTCCCGGGTCATGGCCGGTTGCGGACGTTCCTGGGTGACGAACGACTCGCGTAACTTGTCCACTTCCTGAGTCGATTCGAAGGCGACCTTGGAGCTCACATCGGCGATGAACCCGGAACCGGGGTCGAAAACATCTCCCGAGCCTTCTTGGGATTTTTCTTTCTCGCCCTCATCGGCCTCATCCTCGTCCTCGTCCTCATCTTGGTCGGATTCACCCTCAGGCTCGGATCCGGTCAGGCTGAGAAGCTCGGGCTTGTCGGACCGGAGATGGTCCGGTATCGGCTCCGGCTCTCGCGCTTCCGACACGAAACCGATATCTTCGAGGCGGAACAGCTCGCCCGGCGTCGCCTCTTCATTGGCATAGCGAATGAGCCCGTCCAAAAGAGCCCTGAAGACGCTGGGGAAGAGGTCCACCGGGACCTCTCGCTCACCGATCTTCCAGAAGACCGAAAGCCCGTCGCAATCAGGCACGAGCTCCAGATAAGGGGCATAGTCGCTGTGATTGGTCCCGAAACTCAGGAGCTTGTCGCTGGGCAATATAAATGTCTCGATTCGACTGATGGCACCCCGAACCACCAGGGTCCAATAGCGCGTGGAAATTCGACCGCCGAAAATTTCGATCTGGCTCTCGGCGGAGCCTACCCACTGGCCGGTGGCCTCGCTGGAGAAAGTAGGTCTTATCCAGGTGAGCTCCAGGTCGGAGCCGGCTGTGACCTGGTTGAACTTGTAAGCTGTATTCTGAAAATTGTCGAACATTCGATCGACTATCTTCACCATGGACTCTTTCACAAGCTCGGAGATCTGGCGCTCGCCGGCCTCGAGCCGGGCTCGGCCGCTGGGAATCGTAGCCAGGAGGCTGTGCGAGTCGCGGGGATTTTCCTTGTAGGCGTTGAGTACCCGCGCCTTCCAGACACCGCTCACTTCATCGCCATCGCC
This sequence comes from Cyanobacteria bacterium HKST-UBA02, assembly GCA_020431945.1. The sequence goes on from JAGQHH010000529.1 coordinate 8,201, forward strand.
AAGGGTTACCGGATGGTTTTCTGATTGCTCGGACGATTTGCTCGCCTTCTCATCCTCGGGCGGGCCTGTCTTCTTGTTTTCGTCCTTTTCGCTCTTAACTGCCTTGAGCTTAGCCTGAGTCTTGCGAGATTTGCCTTTTTTACCTTTAGGTTTCGGCCACATTGAGAGGTCTCTTCACGGGAGAGCTACATTACAGGATGTACCCCTCTCAAATAGGCCTGAAACTGAATTCGGACTTAATCCTGTTAGTATAAGAACGAATCATCAAAGCTAGCGATAAGGCTGGTGAAATGGCAAGACAGGCGGATTCGGCAAGAAACGGTCGCAAAGATGACCCTGACGTGATTTCCATTCGGGGAGCGCGACAGCACAACCTGAAAAATATAGACCTCAAAATCCCCCGCAATGAATTCGTTGTAATCACCGGCGTGAGCGGCTCGGGCAAGTCTTCCCTGGCTTTCGACACAATTTTTGCCGAGG
>JAGQHH010000530.1 GCA_020431945.1 Cyanobacteria bacterium HKST-UBA02
GACGCATGCCCCCTTACCCGATAGGCACGCTCAGGGTGATAAAACTGTCAGGGCTTGCTCTACGATCCAGCGGCACAGGGCGAGTAGAAGGTCCCCCTGGACTCCTGCGAAACAGGGAGAAAAAAGGTCCCCTTAGACTAAAGCAGCACCGCCGGCATAGGGCGAAAGAATCCCGTTAATCACCCGCAATACCGGCGTCGCCACCGAGAGCTTTTCCCCGAGCTCGACGACGGTGCCGGCGAGCCAGGGCAATTCCAGGCGGTTGCCCTGGGAAAGATCGAACTGCATCGACGCCGTGACCTCCGGCGAAAGGCTCTCGAAATAACCGATCTGCTCTGCCAGCGTGCCATCGGGCATATCGATGCCAGAGGCGGCGGCGACGGCAAGGACTTCGTTCATAGCCTCGATAAACAGCTCGCGAGTAAGGGGATTGTTCTGCACCACTCCGATGGAGCCGCGCACGCAAGCGCACAGCGAGCTCATCGCCACCAGAAAGACGAACTTCTTCCAGATCGCTTTCTCGATGGAATCGGGCACTTCCACATCGATGGAAGCTTTCTTGCAAGCTTGCTCGAGCTGTTTCACTCGCTCGGAGGAAGCAGCACCGTTATGGGCGAACTCGCCGAAAACCAGCTTCTGGCGCGAGCCCCGCTGCTCGATCACGCCGGGACCGGTTATGGCGGAAGCCACATAGCTGACCCCGCCGACCATGTGATCCTTTCCAAGTATCGATGCCAGGATCTCGTCTTTGGAGATGCCGTTCTGAAGCGAGATGACCGCGGTCTTCTGGCCCATCATGGGTTTGATCAGCTCGGCTGCGCTCTCGGTATCCCAGAGCTTGACACAGAACAATACGACATCGACTTCCCCGACCCGGGACGGATCGTCGGTCGCCTTCGGGCTCTTGACGTGAATTGCAGGCGCATCCACGGTCCTCTCGATCAGGAGTCCCTTTTCCTTCATGGCAGCCAGATGCGCGCCCCGGGCGATAAAAGTAACGTCCTCGCCAGCCTCGGCCAGAAGCGCTCCGAAAACGCCCCCGACGCCACCGGTACCCATGATCGCGATTTTCACCGGCTCCTCCTCGCTTGCAGTGTCCATTATTTTTCTCTGCAAATGATACCGGGTCGATATCGCAATATTGCGATATCGGCAAAATTGCTTTCAAAATTTACTACCCGCCGCGCTATTTTCTAGCTCCGAGCTTTCATGGTTAGATGAACGACCGGCATACCTGGCTGAACGACTTCTGGAAAATGGAGAGATGGATTTTGAATATGCCATTATCCATCATCTGGAACTTCTCGTGACGCGTGTCGCTCTTGAGATTGAAACGTCTGGAGTTCTTTCCGTGCGGATTGCGGACGGTGACCAGCTTTCTTGCCGCATCAAAACCGATGATTGTGTAGGCATGTTGTCCGACGACCAGTCTTGGTGAAGGAATGTACTCATCAGGCCAGGTCCCGCACACGATGGGATTCTTCGATGAGACCGCACCGGCGATAAAACTCGACAGCTCCTGCAATCCGACCTCGCCGGGAGTCATCACCTGCGCCTTGCATCCGGTTATGCATCCCAACCCGACCGCGAGCCTGGACTCTTCGCCACTCGATCCTTCGGCACCGCGATTGTTCGGAAACTTCATCACCTGGGCACATTCGATGAGCGATGCCCAGAGAGCACGATCATTTATACCGAGCTTTTTCATTTGCTCTTCGGTGATCTTGTATTCCACACCATCGCCGGGGAATCGAACGATATAAGTATCGGGTCCACCATGACGGATCATTGTCGACAAAAGGCGCTGGCCGCGCGGAAGCTCCGCGAGTGCTGCCATGGAAGCCTCGAACCAGCAATTCGGATTGATGTTCTGGTCGATGGCATTGGCTCCGTCCCGGGCTATATCCTCAGCGGAGAAAGGATATTCGCCGCGCCGCATCGAGCTATCGATCTTGAACTTGGCAGCAGCGGGATAGTCTTTAGCGCTGGCGGACGCCACTGTGGTCTTCTTATCCCCTTTCTTACTCCCACCTTCTGTGGTGACGCCCATTTTCTTCTGGTAGTCCTTGAACGAGCCACGCAGTGCCATCTGGACTGAAGGGTCCTTGATCTTCTTCTTCATATCCTTTGGAATGGCGGCCCAGAACTCGGCGGGAAGATTCGACTCGTTTAGCTCCTGGGACCC
>JAGQHH010000004.1 GCA_020431945.1 Cyanobacteria bacterium HKST-UBA02
ATTCAGATTCAACGTCTCAGAGCCGAAAACATGGACCCGTCTGCAACCGTTGACGACATAATAGTTGTCCGCCCCCCGGGGACCCGGGGCTCTGACCACCATGGTCGCAGCCGGCCAGACTGCCGGGTCGTAGTCGTCTGCCTTCTGAAGCGGTACTTTTCTGACGCCGCCAGAATAATAAGGCTGATTTTTCACCTCATTACCCTGCTCCAGAGAGAAGAGCCTGTACTCCCCGTCGATCTTATCGAGTACGGTGCGATCTAAGATCGAGAACTGAAGCTCCCCGTTTTGAAGAGCCTGATTGAAAGCAGCAAGCTCGTCGGCATCGAGCTCCAGCCTGGCCAGGGCATTGTCCATCCACTTTCTGTAGAGCGGATCGGAAGGTCTCAGGTCGCCATCCAGTGGTGGAATTTCTCCTTCGCCCCAGTTCGGCGCGGAGGCTCTGCCTGTGGTGCCAGTCGCTTCCGCCAGACTGTCGAGATTATTCCTGAGCATGGAGAAGACCTCGGTCTTGTCCATCGCATCGATGAGCTGGGGACTGAGCATGCCTTTCAAAGAATCGGGCATTTCGCTTTCCGGCAGCCGCAGGACCCGGTCGATGACGTCCTGGGCTTCCAGGTCCCGGCGGGCGAGCTTGAGGAGCTTGTCGAGACCCTCGCGAATAGACTCGGGTGCATCGGCCACTCGCTGCTTGAGATTATCGAGACGCTGCTGAGGAGTCATTTTCTCGAAGTCATTGGAAGAAGGAATCAGACTCTCTCTAATGTGTTCTCCGGTATTGTCAATGATGCCACCTTCTGGACTTCTGCGGCCAGGAGAGCTCGTGGGCAGAGCATGACCATGCTCGATGTCACCGGGCTCTTTGACTTTGCCGTCCAGACCGTAGGCTTCTTTTTCTATAGCCGAGTCGGCATAGTCATCGATGAGCCGCCGGTGCTCGCTATTGACGGTGTCAAGCCTGGACTCGAGCATGGCGGTGGCATCGGCCCGGGCGTCGGCGCCGGGCTTGAAGCCGACAGCAAGTCCGATGTCGTCTTTCGGAAGCCCGGCCCACTGGTCCATGAGATCTCTCACCTCGGTCGGGACGCCGTCTTCGCCATAATATCTTCTTGCCAGAGCCGGCCCGCTATCGGGATCGCTCAGGTCTCTGATCATCTTGTTGAGAGCAGTCGAATCAGAGGGATCTTTGAGCTCTCTCAAACGCGAGTCGATGCTTCGAGCGTCGTTACCGAGTTCGGTAGAGCGGGCACCGACTGGCTTCGACTCGCGCACGGCCCGGGCCAGGCGCTGGGCCCTCTCGATCTGCGCTGCATCTAGAGGAGGCGCGCTCCGGTCGAGATCGGCGACGGTGGCTAACCACTTCTCGTCGAGATCGAGACCGGTGGCATCTTTGTAGTGTTTTCTCACCGCTGCCACATCCATGGCTTTGCCTTCCCGGGCGGTGGCACGGATGGAGTTGCGGATGATGTCCACATCCTGCTGGGCATGGACCATCTCGTGATAGGTCGTGCGCGAGAGTCCCGGGGCGCCTCCGGCCCCAAGTAGATCCGCCTTGGGAAGAATTATCGTACCCTGACCGAAAGCATAACCTCCGGCTGCGTGCATATGCTCGGCAATCTGCACTGTCACCGGTGCCACCGGATTGGCCGGGTCGGAGCTATTGCGAGCCGCGGCAAAATCGTCGAGACCTTGCTGTAATATATCCCTCCGCTCCAGAGCGACCTCGTTCGCCCTGGCGGTGATGTCTGCATGCTCTCGTACCGGCTCGCTCCAGCGGGCGTCGGGCTCTACTAGATGATCTCTGCGAGCCGCTTCGATGTCGGCGTCGCTGGCGCCGGCTTTTTTGAGCCGGGCGATTTCGACATCCAGATCCTGCCTGGTCTGGCGTATCTCCGGATTTAGTTCCCGGGCCCTTACCAGGGACGGGGTCAGGTCCTCTTTAAACTGCTCCCGGACCCCGGCCATACGACGGCTGAAATCTTCGGCAGCCTCGGTGCCGAGAGAAGGAACCTCGGCTTCTATTCTGGCCACCTCGGCGGCGCCTGGTCGCTCGATATGTGGGGTATAGACACCGTCTGACGGAACATCGCCGTTGACTCTCAGGCGAGCCTGGGGAGCCGGCCTCGTTTGTGGGCTGGAAAAAGTCTGCTTCATATATTCGCGCATATCGGCGAAATAACGATCGAATTGCTCTGCTACTTTAGGATCATCAGGGCGATAGCTGATCTGGCCCTCGAGATCGGCGCGATAAATTTCCAGGCGCTTCATCTCGGCGGCAAGATCCGCCGGAATCTCCTGTCCGGTTCGAATCAAATCGTCGATCCGATTCTGCAACTTTATCGTCACCGCCTCATTGGCTATCCGCTCGGCAGCAAGTTCGGAAGGCGCCTGATGGTAGCTGGTCCGATCGCCGGTGAGGCTGATATTGCGAGTCTTGTATTCGGCTTCTATGGCATTGAAGGTGGCAAGCCGGGACGGGTCTTGCTGCATGAAATTGTCGAAGCCGCGATGACCGACGAGCTCGTGGACCGCCACCCTGTAATCGAGAGGACCGGCGATACTGCCGTCAAGACGCAGATGATCCAGGGTGACTTCGATAGAAGCCGTGCCATCACCGGCGAAGTTGACTACGTTATAGTCCTGTGCCGCCCTGCCAATCCGGTTGTGGCCGGCAATCACGCGCTCGCCCTGGATCTGTCTGGCGAATTCCGGATCGGTACGAGCCAGGAAGTCGATCACATCCGTAGCCGTCTCATCGGCAGCTACAGAAACAGTATTGAGTCGAGACCGGTCCAGGCTATCAGCCAGGCCGCTCTTGCCGTCTTGAATTATCGACACCGGCCGGTGGTCCGCTCTTTCAAGAGGTCTTCCACCGCTTGCTCTGACAGCCTCCAGATAGGCTACCTCGTGAGGACCGGGAGGTACCGCCACTTTGTAATAGCCACCCATGAGATCCTGAGCAGACAGTTGCGATTCAGGACTGGAGACCGCTCCGGCAAGACTTTCCACAGCGGCTCTCTGGGCATCTGTTTCCGCCACCAGAAGGGCCCTGAAGTTCGGGTCCTGTTTCTCGAGAGCGGCGAGCCGGTTGCCGGCTCTCCTGCCGAGGTCATCGGGAGGAGTCGTCTGACCTGTATAGGACGGGGCATCGTTGCCGGCGGCATGAAGCTCCATCTCAGGATTTCCGGCGCTCCTCGCCAGACGATTCTTCTCTCTAATAGCATCGATGACTTTGCGCATGGGCTCACCGGCGGTGGTGCCGGTCGCTTTCTCGAAAGCAGCCGCATCGATATCGCCGTGAATATAGGCCCTGAGATCAGGCTCCAGGTTGGCCGGGAAATCCACCACCAGGTCGGTTGCCGGAAGATTCTCGATGGAGGAGGCAAGACCGGTCAGGGAGGCGGAGGCGGAATCGGCCTCTATTTTCAAACCGATGACCGCCGTGGACTCGCCGAATTCTCTTTGCATACGTCCGGAAAACGGATCTTGAGTGAGACTGTGAGATACAGGAGCGTTTCCGGAATCGGAGACCAGGCTTTCTCTGAGCCCCGATGGGCTTTCAGGAGCGACATGCGGTGCCGCGTCCCCGGGCTTGAAAGCGAAGTCCTTGAAGGAAGTGATGCCTTTGAGAGCAATGGTGAAAGAGCCTGCCATTCCCATCCCCATCAAGCCACCCATGGCGATGGTCTCGAGATTGCCTTCGAGCCCCTGGTCGGCGTCGAGGCGGGCAAGAGAACCGGCACTGCCGCCGAGAAATCCTTGCTTGCTGTTCCAGGCCACTTCCGTAAGCAGCTGTCTCATGGGGGCTCTGGTGAGCTGCGCGATCTCCTGCCTGACAGCCTGCTCCAGAGCCTGGTCGAGTTGCCTGTTCAGACCTCGCACCAGAGCCTCACGCGCTTCTCTAGGGATATCGTCCCGGATCATATCCGAGGCAAGGTGCTGGAGCATCTTCGATACGGTTGCCGGGTCCTGATTCTTGATGGCGTCATCGGCGAATTTCGTGAGCTGTCTTTCGAGGGTCTTTTCTCCACCCTCCTTGAAGATACTGCCCCCGGCACTGCGCAGAGCCGCTTCCACCAGTTCGCGCTCACCGGCTTCCACCAGCTCGCCTGCGCCCTTGCTGCCCACGGTCTCGAGAATCTCACCGGCTGCCCGGCGAGAGACGTCTTTGGAGAATCTACCGACATCGGACACGAAAAACGCATTCAGAGCACCGTCGGCGAAGTCGCGTACACCGTCTGAGAGCATGTCATGATCGGCGACTATGAGATGCTTGGCAGTGACTTTGGCGGTGCCTCCGGCCAGACCCCAGGCGATATTGGTGCCCATGGGGACTTTCGACAGACCGTATGTGACCCTGGTAGCCACCTCACCGACTCTGGTGGCGGCGCTGGACAGTCGAACCAGCTCGGCGGCCCGGGTGGTGGCAGCGACGATTCTGGCGCCGGCAGGAACCTTGCTGAGGATATTGGCGCCCCAGGCCACCATGGATCCGCCCCCGGATGGAACCGCGGCGAGCAGAGCGGCTACGGTTATGGCAGCATCGACGGCGGTGTCAACCAGCTTGTTCTGCGAATCTATCGAAGCATCGACGGCACCGTAGCGGAGATTAGCTATATCCCGGGCTTCTTCCACGGTGAATGGCCGGTCGGGGTTCATGGCTGCTTCCACAAGCCGTCCGTGCATGCGCTCGTGATAATCGCGCATGGTCTGGGTGGTGCCGTCCCAGCCCAGAGAATCGGTGAGATAAGTGCCCAGACCATAGGTCTGATTGACCTCGCGATCGGACATGAAAGCCGCCTCCCTGGCTGTTTCAGCTTCATGCCTGATGCCCCGGAGGCTGTCCCTGAGATCCTGGCCGCTCATCTCGGAATTGAAATCGAGATTGAGATTGGCGCCATATTTTCGCGAGTAGGCCAGCTTCACTTCTTCCATACGCGAGTTTATCTCGCTTGTCACCATGGCTTCGGTGATCTCCTGACCGGCGAAGCGACTGTCCTTTTTCATGGACGCAAGAACTGTGTCCCTGTCCCGGAGACCATGGAGAACATCTTTGATCTCCTGCTCGGCGGTGCCAAGACCGACCATATAGCCACGGAGCTTGTCCTCGGGACGCATCTCGCCCTGCATGAAAGCATTGCGAGCGATCACCCTTTCGTCGGGTGTAAGCCTGAAAAGAGCCCGGTCGAGCTTGCCGGAGGCGGCATATTGCTCGCGCTCCGCCGGAGTCATAGCCGCCCCTGCCCTGGCAGTGTCCTCGTAAGAGCCTACTTCGTCGAAATCGAAAACTCCCTGGCTGAGCTCCTGGACCCGGCCGAGATCGAGACGTCCGGTCTCGAGAAGCGGCTCGATATAACGTTTATAGTCATAATCATCCACGGCTTCTCTGGCACGCTCGCGAAGAGTGCTGGACAGATTGTGCTCCTGAGACGACAGCTCCGACAGGGTCTTCTCGTATGCTTCCGGCGACTCTTTCTGAGCAGCGCTCAGTTTGTCCTTATAGCTCTCAGGCAGGAAGAGCGCCTGGCGAAGCACCTCGGGCGATACTGCCAGATCTTTTGCCTGACGCTCCAGCTCGGCATCGAAAGTGCCATTCTTCCTGGACTCACCCAGAAGATAACGCTGATCCTCGCGCAATCTAAGAGACGTCTCGAAAGCTTCCTTGATCTGGTCCTCGCTTCTTGGGTTCTTGACACGATCTCTGAGCCCCGGGTCTTCCCGGAAAGCCTCCTGCAAGTCCCGGACCACCTGGGCTTCATCGGTGTTCCAGTGGGTGGCATGACGATTGAGCTTGTCGATGACGTCCATCTTCGGACGCTTGCCTTCGGCCGCCTGAGTAAGCAGCCCTTCCGCCACGCGCAGCTCCGATGTCGAGAGACGCTGCTCGAGCCTGTCCATGACGGTCTTTCTGATGCCGGTACCCGACACGTCTGCCTGCCAGGCACGCAGATCTTCGTCGGTCATGTTCTCGATGGCTTTATAGATATTGTCTTCTTTGTCGTCGTACCAGCGCAGGTTGTCCTCGATGGCGCTCGCCAGATCGCGATTGCCGCTGGTGCGGCTGGCTTCGAAAGAGCGCTGTTTGAAAAATTCGAGATCGCCGAGTCGCTCCTGGATTTTTCTTCCGGCTTCCCAGTCGTCTTTCATAGTATCGGGCAGAGAAGCAGGCGGATTCTCGTAACCGGGATTGTTGTTGAAAAGAGCGAGCTGTTTTTTCTCATCGGGGCTGAGACCATCGATGCTGAGACCGGAATCGAAAGCTTCCCGGCCCCTCTCGAATCGCTGGTGCTCGTTATAGAGCTTGAATGCATCTATATCTTCTTTCGAACTGCTTTCTCCTGGATCGAAGCCGGACTCCGCCAGCTTCCTTCCCTGCTCGATAGCCGCCTGATCTCCGGTGAAAGGCTGGCTGTCGAGCTTTTTATCGATGAGATCTATAGCCCGGCGCATCTCGTCACGCTGTTGCGGAGCCAGGTTGCTTTCCCCGGCGCTGCCGTCGGCATAGGTAGCCAGGGTTCTTACAGTGTCGAGATAATAATTGCCGGTTCCTCTGATCTCGCCGTCCGGTCCGATAGCGCGAGCCATGGCATGATCCAGGCTCTCTCCTGAATCGAGGAATTTCTGTCGATCTCTTCTGAGATGCTCCCAGTCGCTGATGCTCATATTTTCAATAGAGCTCATCACCTCATGGGTGGATGAGTCATAGAAATTGCCCCGGTGCTTGCTGAGGCTGCTGAGTAGATTGTCGCCCCCTGATACAGCCAGGGAATCCCAGTTGAGATATTCGTTGACCTGAGACTCCCGGCTCCAGGTGAAAAGATCGGCAGGATCGAGAGACTGACCGGCAGCGTCGTTCATCTTGGCGCTGGCTTCTTGATAGTAGCGAATCGCCCGGCTGTCGAAATCGGCGCTTCGTTCCTGGGCTGTGTAATAGTCGATGGATTCTTTGTCGTGACGTGCTTCTCTTGTAGCCTCCCGATAGAAAGAGAGGGCCCGGCTGTCCTCCTCGAGAAGATTGCTCTCCGGCACGGGAGGTCGCTTTCGACTTAGCTCCTGACCGCGCAGATAGTCTTTCTGTTGGCTCTCGCTGAATTTATCGAACTCCGGTGTTCCGGGATTGGGGAACTCCACCATATTGCCGGGATTCTCAGCGAGATAGCTGCCGCGATCGTACAAGACCTGATCCGAAGCGCTTCTGGGTCCGGCTTCTTTTCTTTCCGCCTCGGTCTTGCCGGCGAGCACCAGCTCTCTTCCTCGCCTGTAGAGCTCTCTCTGCTCCGGAGGGAGATTGCTGGCGATTTTCTCGATCTCCGATTCGCTGTCCCCGAGAATACTGGTGTTCTGATGGACTCCGGTGGCAAGGCTGCGCTCGCCATACTCCAGAGCATCCCGGGCCAGCATCAAATTGGTGCTGCTCCAGATAGAACCGAAAGCCTCTCTTATCTTGCGGTCACCTTCCCGCTCGCCGGTGCCGGCGATGACCTCGCCCCGGAAGAGCTCCCGGGCCGATTCCGGAGCCCGGGACCAGGTTTCCTGGAACATCTGGAGATCCCCTGCATCGATGGCGACCTGGGCCATCTTCAGGAAGTCCTGATCGGTCCGATTCTCCGCACCTTTCATATATATACGGTTGAAAGCCCGGGTCTTCTCGGTGAGGTTGTCGTTATTGACCACCGCATCCTCGAGATTTCTAAAGGGCGATTCGGGATTGAGGACGCTCTGGCTTTCTCTGAATTCGCGATCGAGCTCGACGATCTCGGCTCTGGTCCGGTCTCGAAGGGTGTCTCTGATCTCCTGCTCGATCACCTCTTTCTGACGGGCGCCCATGCCAAGGAAGCGAGTCTCGGTGATCTCCACCAGGTCTGTGCTCAGCCTGCCGACATAGTCATCGTGAATGTTATCCGCCCGGAGCATGCCCCGGAATTTCGTCAGGGTGGAGCCTGAAAGCTCATCCTCGAATTCTCGATAGAGATCCCAGTTCTTGCCGTATTTGTGCCCGTGTCTTTCCTGATAGAGCTTGTTCATCACTTCCCGGGCGAGCTTGCTCTTATCTTGCAAGACGTTCTCGATGGTATCGGTGTCGGTGCCGATCCCGAGGAAGCCACCATTGCAGGCTCTCTCGATGGCATCGACGTCGCCAGCGAGATCGGCTCCTTTGACCACCTGCTCGTCCCGGTTCGGGCTGAATCGGCGGTGGGTGCCCATGATATCGACGGAAGACTCTTCATAGACACCGGTGGTCTCATTGAGGCTGACCTTGCCTTTCCAGATCTCGCCCTTGCTGTTCTTCCAGGTATCGCTACCGGCCCGGGTCCGTGTCCAGACCTCGCCACCTTCTCGCTGGACAGTCTTGAGATTGCCTCTCGAGTCATAAGAAAAGTGATAGCCGATCTTTTGGGTGCCGTTATAAGACTCGATGAGATGCCCATTAGGATCGTAGACACGCCGGCCCATACTGCCGTCGAGAAGGGTTTTTGTGCCGTCGAGACCATACTGGATCAGATCGCCCCGGTCGCGGTTATACATATCGGTGAGCTCTACCCGCGCCACCACCGATTTGCCTGTCTCGTCCATACTGAAACGGACCTGACCATCGTGGCTGCGAGGGACCTGTCGAGTCACCCCGTCGGCGAGCTTGAAGGACTTCAACTTGCCGGGCTTGCCCTGGTCATCTACCTCATACTGGAACTCGCCTTTCACTTTGCCGTCGGCATCGAGAATCTGAGTAACCCTCTCGCCGTCGAAGAGCATCGTGGTGCCGTCGGCGAATTTTTTGCCCACCACGGCTTGGGGTACTTTGCTGAGATCGCGGTAGATCGTCTGGCCGTCCGGCTGGCGGATAGCCTGCACTTCGACATTGCGGGTTCCGCCGCCGGCCTCCTGAAGCGCCAGGGTCTCCCGGCTGATTTTCACCCCGTCTTCTCTGGTGGTGGACACCACGGCACCGTCTTCCAAGACCCGTTCGGCGCCGCTGGTGGAGCGAAGGACACCATGGCGCTTGCCGTCTTGATCCAGACTCTCTCTCAGAAGAGATCCGTCCGGGAGAACCTGGAGGCTCATGGAAGAGACTTTGCCGTCCGGTCCTTTCCATTGCGACATGGGCTCCCCGGCGGTGACCCGGCTGTATGCCTCGACACCATCAGGAGTGATACTGTGCACTTCGACCAGATCGCCTTTATCGTCGCGAATGAAAGTATGGACCGACCGGATCGGATGATCGCGGTCGAGGGCTTCCAGAGCTCCGGCCAGATCAGGCTCCTTGATGAATTTCCGGAGCTCGGTCTCCAGGTCCTTTCCGTCTCCGGCGAAGGCTTCTTTCACCGCCCGGCGCTCGGCATTCGAAAGTCCCTCGAAGACTTCCTTCACCGCCCCGGCATCGGCCGGTGTGCGCGCCAGAGCCGCCTTCAAGGTGGTGACGCCATTTTCGACTTTCTGGCTGTAGAATCTGTCGGGCTCCACCACCCCGGTTATCTGGCCGGCATCCGTTGCAGCGATGGAGGAGCCGTCGGTCTTATAGATCAAATTGCTACCGTCGGCGAGCTTCTCGCGATAGATCCCGGTCTCGAGAGCCTGACCGGCAAACGCTCTCTCTTCGCCCTTATCGCTAACATAAATGCCCGGTCTGTCCTGGGATCTTGTCCAGACCTTGCCGCCGGGCTCGGTATAAGAGGTCATCACCCCGGCGCTGTCATAGGTGAAATTCCTGGTCTCGCCATTGGCAAGGGCGATGCTGGTTACAAGAAAGCTTTCATTTCTTTCGACGGTGGCACCATTGGGGAGCTCGGCACGGTAGTGGACCTCGCCGTCCTTGCTGACTTTCTGCCAGCCGTCTGTTTGATAAACCGACGTCCTGTCCTTTTCTTCGACTGTGAGGTTGCCTCGATCATCGAGAGACACTTTCATGGCCGCGCTGTTCTGGAAAACGGAGACGCCCTTCTCACCATGCCTGGTGACTGTCATCTTGCCGTCGCTGTCATAGGCGATCTCGGTGCGATGCCGGTATCGGTCTTGAATGAGAACCGGGCGATTCTCCCCGTCTTTCACCAGGGTCGAGCCGTCCAGGTATCGGGTCGTGTTATTTTCGGTAATCGAGCCGTCCTTCTCGTCCACCGTGAGCTCTCGGGTAACCTGTCCCTGATCTGTTTCCTGGACGAAATGAACACCGTCTTCCGACTTCCAGACCGAGCCGTCGGCTTCTCTGATTTCGTTGATAACGCCATTGTCGTCTCGCTTGAACTCCATTCGGTGCCCAACCGCATCGGCAGTCTCGAGCAAGCGTCCCTGGCTGTCCCGGGCGATGCGAGAGCCATCCGCTCCGATCCTCAGGCTCTCCTGCCAGGAACTACCGGCAGTGCTGTCCCTGGACATTACAACACTGCTGTTGTCGAGGTCGCGCATCACCCTGACTGTGCTACCGTCGGATTTATCGATTTCGAAGCCGTAACGGCCGCTGGCTTCAGCGAAAAATCTCCCGGTTACGGCATTCTCGCTCTGGGACTGCCTGTAGGTCCTGCCGTCCGCAGACGTCCATTCGGTGCCGCCTGACTCGGTTATTCGGGACACGAAGAGACTGCCATCGGCAGCGGTGCTCCACTCGAACATTCTTGTCTGGTTGCTGGCAGTATCGACCCTGGTGAGGTTTCCGAGATGGTCATAATGACTGACGGTGCCGTCCGGAGAATGGCTTCTTACCTCGCCGTCGGGCAGACGCTCGATCTCGAGGCAGCCTTTATCATCATAGAGAGCGGTCCGGCCGTCACCATCAACTGAGCGCTTCAGCAAGCCATTTTCGAAAAACTGCCTGGTGCCATTGTCGAGCCTCAACTCTCGCAGCTCGCCATCGGGGCCGAGAACGGCTTTGCCGTCTTCGCGATCTTCTATAGTGCCGCCATTCTCGGAGAGCCTGGTGAGAAGTGCCGTGGCCTGCTCGTGCCCGTCTCCGGTGAAAGCACGATCGACTATCTTCGAATAGAGAGCTTCCTGGGTGGTGTCACCGGCACGGCGGGCATCTAATATAGCGTCCCCGAGAGCCCGGGCTTCGTCGTCCGAGAGCTTGCCCGAAGGTCCCATGGACGAGTCCAGATTCATGGCCGCCTTGATCTTCAGGGAGCGCCGGTAGACATCGCTTTGCTCGGCGCTGCTGCTCAGAATCGAGAGCAGGGCTTCCCGGGCATAGGGATTACCCTGGGCAGCCGATTCGGCGAGTTTATCGAATGCTGTATTGACTTTAGCTCCGGCTTCGGGATCATCGGCTTTCACCCGGGCGATCTCATTGAGGGCGTCTCTGGCCTGGTCATACTGGCCGGCTCCGGGCTGTCCCACCGGCCGGCTGGAGGTCAGGCTTATGTCCTCGCCGGCTGCCGATGCAGAAGAATCAACAACTGTCTCCGCCTCCGAGGCGAACCTGCTTCTGGTGACAGCGAAGTCGAAGCCGCCTGAGACGAGATTTTCCTGCATGCCGCCGGTGCTGGCGAAATTGCTGTAGTCATCGGGATCGCTGATATGAAGGCGATAGGAAGAGGTAGCCGCCAGACCATCTCGAAGAGCCGTTTCCACCGAATTGCGGCAACCGGTCCTGCCGGCATCCTCGAGCAGGGACTCGAGACGCTCCCTGCATGAGGGGCTTATCTCGCCCTTGCTGTCGACTATCTCTTTGATCACATCAGCCACACGGACAAGCTGGGTCTCGGCAGGTCTGCCATTCTGCGCCGGCGAATGGTGCTCCGTCGAGGGAGTGAGTTCAGCACCCCCGGCATCCAGAATCTGGCTCTTCATGACACCGGTGGCGGGGTCGAAAGAATCCACCCGAGACCTGCCGTCAGCATACCGTCTGGTCTGCTCCACCCTGCCGTCCGGATAGACTTTGCCTTCCACAGGTGGTTGCTTGGCTCTCACATGCTCTGAGAAAGCGAGAATCTGAGCGGCACCGGGCTCGCTGACCACCGGCTCGCCCAGGGGCTTGCCCTCTGAATTCAACAGGCTGACCGTGAGCTTGCCGGTCGCGGGATCCAGTACCGACTGAAGCCGGCGTCCGTCGGCATAAGTGGAGAGGAGCTCCATGCGGCCGTCAGGATAGACGGTCCCTTCCGGACTCGGTAAATGCGCCCGCACCGAAGCCATGAAAGCGCCGGACTCCGCCTGCCCCCCGAGCACCACCGGCTCGCCTTCGGGATTACCGGCACTGTCATATGATGTCGAGACGATATTGGCTTTCTCGGAATCGAATCGATCGATACGGCTGCTACCGTCTGGATAGACCCAGCGCTTTTCCGCCGAGCCGTCCGGATAGATGCGCCCTTCGTAATTCTCGTGACGGCTCCTGATATCGTTTGCCCGGCGTTCCATAGTGCCGGCGTCGAGACTGTAGCTGCGGCTGTCACCGGCAGGCAAGCCATCGGCGTCGAAGCTCTCCACCAGCACGGTATTGGATACGGTGTCGAGGGTCTGCACCTCGATACTGCCGTCATTGTGCTTGACCATCTCCTGCATGGTGCCGTCTGCCAGAACTCTGGACTGGCGATTGGCGACATTGAGTCGCAGGTAATCGTTCTCTATCCGGCGTCTCTCTTCCTGAGAGCCCTGATGCTCCCTGGCTCCGCCCCGGGGTGTGCCGTCACTGTCGAAGTCCTGTACGGACACCTTGCCGGTCATATTATTGAGACGCTCGACCCTGAAGGTGTTATCAGGAAATTCACGCCTTACTTCGATGGTGAGATCGGCAGGAC
Organism: Cyanobacteria bacterium HKST-UBA02; assembly: GCA_020431945.1. The sequence continues at coordinate 12,726 of JAGQHH010000004.1, forward strand.
TGGAGGCTTTCACTGCTTGGGCCGGATTGCCTCCTGCGCTGGCCAGATAAGTCGAAATCAGATCCGGCTCGTTCCTGACCTGGGGCTCACTTACCGGAGCACCGTCGGCATTGAAAAAGGCGGTGGTGACATTGCCGGATTCGGGATCGACCGTGATCACCCGGTTCAATCCGGACTCGAAGCGATTGAATATAGTGGCGGTGCCATCGGCATTGATCCGGCCGAAAGGCTCTCCGGCAAGCGATGACGGTCCCAGGAGAAATTCGTCTATAGCGGTTTTGTCGAGAGTCTTACCGGCTGTCGCCTCCCCGATCGCTTTGCCGTCGCTGTCCAATCTGGCAACAGAGAGGGCTCCGCTCTTCGGATCGAGAGTATCGAGTCGGGAGCTGCCGTCGGCAAATTGATATCGTCTGGTGGCAGTGCCGTCGGGGTTTTGCCAGCGATCGGGCAGGGGCTGCCTCTGCCTGGCCGTTTCCATGAATCGAGCCTGATCGAAATGGCTGCTGGAAGGGTTTTCGGTTACAAGCGATTCACCTGACTCCTTACCGTCCCTGTCGAACATGGTAACGGTCAGGTTCTTGGTAGCCGGGTCGTAGGTCTCCACCCTGGAAGTGCCGTCTGCATAGCGGTAAGTCAGTCTGGCGGAGCCATCCGGTAGCAATTCGCCTTCTGGTTGAGGCTGGGCTGCTATGGTCTCACGGGCGAAGCGACCGGGCTCGAAATCGGATGCCGAGCCAGTTGTGGAATCCCCTGAAGATCTCCCCTCGGTCTCTTCGGTCTCTTCGTATTTGTTGGACCTCTTGAACTCGCCGCCGGGACCGACATCCACCGTGCTGCCATCCAGAAAAGTATCGGTAAAGCTCGATGGTCTGCCTTCACTGAATCCATGTATCTGGCGTCTGGTGCCGGTGGCCATGTCATACACAACCGCCTCGCCTTCAGGCTTGTCGTTTGTATGAACCCTCAGTATGCCGCCGGCCAGGGACTCGGTGAGCTTCGCCTCGCTGTCTCCCGGTCCTTTGAGCCAGACCTCGCTCAGGCGCCGGCTATCCCCCGAACCCGTATACTTGAAGCTGCGCTCGTTGCCATAGACATCCCGGGAAGAGATCAGCTCACCGGTCTCCGGGTCGAAGCCCAGCCGGGAGTCATCCTCGAACTCTCTTCCGACCAGCTTGCCATTCTCGAACCGATCCACCGAGCCGTCCGGACGCTCGATACCGGTAACGGTGCCTGCTGCGTCCCGCAGAGTGACGATTCCGGCTAGAGAGGTCTCGGCGCTTCCTGCCTGCGCGCCGCTCTCATCGACCTCGACTGTTTTCCTGGCGCCGGTGACCGGGTCGTATTCCACGATCTTGCCATCGGCATCGACCAGACGATTCTCCCTTCCGGCATCGGCTCTCTCGCTTACAGTGGTGACAGGCGGATCACCGGGGGTGGTGAGGTCCACTCGAACGAGCTTGCCGTCCTCCCGGATGAAATCGCGAACACGTCCCTCGCTGTCCACGGTCTTCTCGATCCGGCCATTCTGCAGAACCATACGGATATCGCTTCTCGAGAGACCGGTGATCTCGGTACGACCACCGGGATAATCCACCTGCCAGCCGGAGACACCTTCAGCGGTGCGGCGAGCGAATGCGAGGCTGTGTATGCCCCGGTCATAGACCGTGACGGCGCCGCTCTCCGGATTCTCGTATACGGCGTTGCCACTACGATCGAGTCCCTTGAGGGTGCCCAGGCTGCGCGGCTCCGATTCGCCGTCGACGGATTCGAGAATCTCGACAGGGACGTCTTTGTGCTCCTCGTCATAACGGAAGGTTCTCCTGGTCTTGCCGTCGGCGCTCACCATAGACTGGAGTCGGCCGTCGGCAAAGATCATTTTCGAGTCGTCTCTTGCATTGGCGAGCTCGCCTTCCTGGACATTGCCCTGGCGATCGAGAGTCTGACTGCTACCGTGCAGATCGCTGTAGTCGATGGTGCTGCCATCCTGTTCCAGGGAGTTGCGAGCACCGTTTCTCGGATCGTAGGAGACCAGCTTGCCTGGTTTGCCGTCGGCTCCCGCCGTCACCTCTCGCAGGACTCCTTCTTGAAGACGCTCCACTACCTCGCTCTGGCTCTCTCCTGCCCTGGTAAGGGCCACCTCGCTCACCCGCATGACTCCATCGGGTCCGGCCTCGTATTTGAAATCACGGACATCGCCTTGCTTGCTGCGGGTCTGGGTCAAGAGCCCGTCATCGTTGCGTTTGATGAAAGCACCGTTGTCATAGACCCGCTCCACCTCGACATTGCGTTCGTTGAAGCGAGATGTGGAGCGATCCGGATTGCGCGAGAAGATACCCTCCTCGGTCTTCACCGCCATGGTTCCGTCCGGGCGGAAAACAGCCTCGCCGGTCAGAGAGCGGTCGTCACCCATGACCCGCCAGACTGAAGAGCTCAGGTTCGCCGGACCAGGAGCAGTATCGGAAGTTTTATCCGGTCTCCAGAGCTGACCTTTGCTGTCGGTGACACTCGTTATGATGCCTTCGCCGTATGTGGTCGTCCTGCCGTTCGGCTCTGTCACCACAGCGTCGCCGTTGGACTCCAGCATCTTGACACTGCCATCGGCTCCGATAGTGAAACTGGCGTCGACCTCACCGGTCTTCTTGCCGCCTTCGAAGACCGTATAGCGATCGTCGCCGGTGCGCTCGTAAATCTTGCCCTCAGCGTCCACCACGTGCTGGAGCCGTCCATCCTCGCTGCGCTCGAACTGGTAGGACTTGCCGTTCGCATAAGTGATACCGTCGACATGACCGCGCCCGTCACCAGCTACAGTGGTGCCGTTCATGAACCGCGAATAGACCTTGCCCGACTTCCCATCGATGGTGACGGCATAGGGTGTGGTTCCGTCGACCTGGCTCTTCTGCTCCGCCGCGGAGAGGGGTTTGAAACGAACGTCGAAAGCGCCGTCGCCCCGGTCGATCTTCTCTCCTTCTCGCCAGAGAGGCTTGCCGGACTCATCGACCTGGCCGGTGTTGAAAATCTCCGTGCGATTCTCGCCCTGTTGCCGGACCATACGTTGCTCGTTCCAGTGAGCCTCGAATCTGGTGCCGTTGGCCAGGTCCACTGTAAAAGAATTGTTCTCGTGATCCCTGGTCATGGAGGTGGGACCATCGCTGCCGTCCGGCTTGAAGGTCACCGTGGTCTTGCCGCCCTCTTTGCTTACCTGGTCCGCTTCACGCCACTTGTATCCGTCCCAGTAAGTAGTCTTTTCGACACCGTCGACGATCTCTTTGCGGGAGTATTCATTGAAATCGTAGACTTCCCGGGCGCCTCCGGCTTTCAGGACCTGGGTGCTCTTGTCGCCGACGCCGTAGATGATGTCGCCTTTCTCGTTGAAAACGAACTTGCCTTTTATTTGACCATTTTCGACCTGCAGCTCCAGACCCGGAATCTTCGCATCGGGAGGAACCCAGCCGTCCCCTTCCTTCCTGATACTGGCGTTTCCTTCGGGACCATTCACAGACACCCCCGAGACCGATCCGTCAGCACCGCGGGTGATGCGCAATTCCTGGCCCTTGCGAGGTCCGTCATCGAAGTGGATGCCCACTACCTGACCGGTGCTCTCGTCGATATCGACCCGGCCCTTTTCAGCGCCGTTCTCGAAGTTCTGGCTGCGACCGCGGCTCACCACCTGGCCGGAAGCGTCGCTGACCGCGAAGCTGCCATCCTCCCAGCGGCGTTCGGTGAGACCGGTGGCGGCATCCGCCCGCTCTACGAAGCGACCCTTTTCGTCCCTGCCATCCCTGGTGATCGAGAGACGGCGTCCATCCCCGTCCACCTCTTCGGTCTCGAAGGTCTTACCATCGGTGCCGTCGAAGCGACGCTCGATCCTCTGACCGCCATTCTGTGAGGAATAGATGTCTTCCCCGGCGAGACCGCCGGGAGCGTCAGCTTGATAATCCCGGTGCTCGAGATGCTCCCCCCGGTCCGGGGGCATGGTCTGCTCCGAGAGAGTGCCGTCGCTCATGACAGTGCGTGTGCCACCATCCCTGAGCGCGAGCTCCGCCACCGGAACGGCGCTATCACCGGTCTCACCAGCCTGAATCTCATCGCCGCCGCTGAAAAATCGCGGCTTCTCACCGGGCTTCTGAACGATCCTGTCGGCGCCCAGAGGACCTCTTCCGGCACCGCTGAAGCTGGTCACCACGGTACCGTCCTCATAGGTTCGCTGGGCGGTGCTGTCGTCCAGCTGGAACCCGGAATTGTAGACACCGTGCTCATCTTTGCCGCTCAATTCGATACGACCGGACTCGAGATCGAAACGCCGGCTCTCGAAAGTGCCGTCATCACGCCGGGTCGTCTCGGTACGGCTGCCTTCTCTCGAATCGATGGTGAAGGTGCCTGTCTCTTTCCGGTAAGTAGCCGTAAACGATCCGTCCGCCCTGGTGGTCAGCTCTCTCAGACCGTCCTCATCCCGAGCCGGCTCGAACTCGACCCTGAGAGTATCGTCCTTGAATCTCGTCTGGGTGACACCATCTCTGGAGGAGGAGGAAACTCTATCGAGGGGGTCGTCTTCGGCGAATATAGTCTCGGTGCCGCCGCCGCTGCCGTCTCCTGCGGTGATCACTTTGCTGGCATCGCTCATCACCGCCAGATGATTGCCCTGGGAATCGTTGATACTGTAGAGCTCGCCCTCGACCTGGCTGCTGGTGCCGTCGGCGAAGTGCACACTGGCCGGCTTATTTGGATGGTACGTAATACCAGCCACGGCTTTGCCGTCTATTCGGGGTGCCAGCTGGGCATCCTCGAACTGGATTCTGGAGCCGCTTTCCCCATAGTCTCTGGTATAGGGCCCGAAAGGGGAGCGCTCGATACACGAACCCTTGAACTCGCCTATCTCGCTGTCGTGACCGGAGCGGCTCTGAGGGGGTCGGTTCGATGCCGGCGGACTCTCCCCGTCCTTTTCTCGCGCCCTGGCTATGAGCTCCTGAAGCGCATCCACCTCCGGAGACTCCATATTGCCAGGCTTCACATCGACGGTCTTAAGAGGCGATGAATCGTCCCTCTCGTCTTTGCTACCGTTGCCATTGCCATTGCCGCGCTCGGATACGTCCGCATCTCTTGCGGCATTTTCCGAAGCGGACTCCGGTAGATCGCGATGGGGATCCTGCTTCTCGACTGGAGGATCGGGCTCGCTACGGTCGGCCATGATTTGTTGCTAAGAAGGGAAAGAAACGGGTCGCCTTGTTTTATATACCCTCCTGTATACGACCATCAGGAGTGATATTGTCAGGTTCTCATGAGAGAGATCACGGACTGGCAAAGCTTCCCGGACAAATGCGCCGGTAGACCCTCAATATCAAAAGCCTGTCTAAATTTTCAAACCGGCATATTCCAGCTAGAATGAGGGCTCGGAACAATGGACTCTAGTCAGGAGATCGACCCGGTTGCAAGGAGACGGTATCCGCATTTTCGACCTCACGAGGTCCACCACGGGCGGCTTCGATGAAGTGGCAGGCGGACCTCCCTACCGGGGCACCGTCACCATAAGATACTCCGAAGCGGATCTAAGAGACCTGATCGCCTCCCATCCGGAAGACAGGCGTCGGGACGTCGAAGCGGATATTCTGGGCGAGCTCCGCTATCACCCCCTGAAGCCCTATATCGGTCCGGCCACGGTTATCGAGGTCACTGCCTCGGCAGACGGCTCGATCGGCGTGGCGGAGCTCAGCGAAAAGCTCGACCGTCTGAAATTGAAAGTAGCCCACGGAGCCAACCCGGAGCATATCCAGCTTCCTACGAGGATGCTTCTGAAAACAGGATTCGACCCGGCAGGATCTCTTTTTCCCCATCTGGCGCCGCAGTCTATCGACCTGCTCTTTCGAGAAGGAGTGACCCTTGTAGGTCTCGACACACCTTCTCTGGATCACCCCCGGGACACCGGAGCGAGCAACAGCAATGCTTTCCGCCTCCGGGGCATAATCTGGCTCGTCGGTCTCGATCTGAGCGCCTTCAAGGGGATTCAGGGAGGCATGCTCCTGGCGGCTCCGGTGGACAGGGGTATGACCGGACCGGCTCCGGTACGGGCTGTGCTGGTGAAAGGAAAAGCTCGATGACTTATTCCGCCAACCGTCTCATCGACCTTACCAGGAACGAGCCTGACTGGACCCTGGCTTTCTCTGCCGGTCCAGCCTCTCCGGAAGAAGACCTGGAGCCTTATGTCGGTCGATGCCTGATCCTGGATCTTTCCGCTTCCACCAACCGCAGTATTTTGAAAGACGAGCTCGAGAATGCTTTTGTCGGTCTCACCCCCCATTATGAAGCGCGCTTGCGGGGTCTCTCCCTTGGCGAGACCCTGCCTCCCAGGCTGCTTTTCAAGACAGCCGGCTATTCGGGCTCATGGCGCTATCTCAGCGAGAGTGCCCTGGAATTTCTGGTATCCAAAGGGATCAGGCTCATCGGTCTGGACTCGTCCACTGTCAGCGACCCTCAGGCGACGGTCGGAGTCATGGAGCAAAAGGTGCTCCAGTGCGGGATTTCGGTCCTGATCAATCTCAACATGAATGACCTGGGCGCCGCCGCTCAGGGCATTCTCATGGCCGCTCCCCTGGTCATCGGTCAGGGACCGGGACGACCGGTAAGAGCAGTCCTCCTGAGCCAGTGATTATTTGAGCCGCACAGTGCTGGCCATGGGTCCATCGTTGCCCTGGCGCTCCACGAATGTGACCTCGCTCCCCACTTCGAGCCGGTCGAACTTCTCGTTGACCAGGCTGTTGGAGTGGAAATAGATCTCGCGACCATCGATGGTCTCTACAAAGCCATAATCCTCGAAGATCTGGGAAATCTTGCCGGAGGGCACACCGTCGTGACTTTTCACCTCGCCCCGGCGTTTGCGAGCATAGTCCTCGAGTTGCCGCCGGGCTGCATCGAAGGCCTCCCGCACCGCTGCCGCGATGGCCTCGTGCGAATCGCCGTGACCGTTAGTGTCCCGGGTTACGACAATCTCCTTGTCCGGGACCACCATATCGATTGAGACTTGAAAACTGTTGCCTTGCTTGTGATGACGGTGAGGAAGCTCCACCGTCACCCGCAGGCTTGTTATTCGATCGTAAAAGCGGTTGAGCTTCTCGGCTCTCTCATTGATTATTTTTTCGATTCGATCCGAGCGTTCCATATTCCTGAAGACGACCTGGATTGGATTATTCATTCTGGACTCCTTCTTTCGTCCAACTGTCCATAACACAAGAATCACCAGACAATGCGAAGGACCGCCCGGCATACTCCCTGTCCGGTCGGTCAAAATTTATATCACTGGTAAGAGGTAGCTTTTCTAGACCTGATCATGTGGGATCGGAGACTACAGTCAGATAATTCTATGCCCTGTCCTGCCCCCGATTAATCACGCCTGTCACTGATATCGGCAAGAGAAAATTGAGGGATGTAATCCTCTTTATATGTTCTGGTCCACCACTGACCCTTCTCCATGAGCTCGCTCATCGAGCTGAAGCGATATTCGTAGAGTTTCGCCCGCAGATATACCGGGGGCTTATCAGGATCCGGGAAGGGATTGGACTGAAGGAGGCTACTTACTGACCGGGAACCGGTGAGCAGAGACTTGCTGAAGCGCACGAACCAGGGGTTGTACTGGACTGGCGAAAGGGCAGCGAACCACATCTGCCAGTCCAGGCGAGGTTGATAAGGGGCCACCACCGGCAGTGCGCGATCCAGAGGGCCGGCTTTGTACCGGAATACATAGGGCTCCCAGTCGCTTCCGTCCATGCTTCCTTCGAGGATGATCTCCGGTCTGGTCGTGGTCATCCTGGCGAAAAGACCGTAATTATTGACAATCCGATAAGGCACGAAAGGCGCCGAAAGCGCCACCATCAAAGGTGGCATGGCACCGCCTCCCAGAAGCGCCTGATCGAACTCCACGGCATTGAGAAAAACGAGCAGGGCAAGCAAGGGTGCCAGATAGACAGGACGAAATCGCGAAGGCTTGAGCTCATCCGCCCCCCTGGTGATCCTGTCTCTCAGCGAGACCTTCATACGATCGAGAAAGAAGCTGTCATCGAGGAGCATGAAGCAGATAGCGATGGTGAGCAGATTGAAAAAGCAATAATTGCCGGTGAGCAGAATAAGAACCTGGAGGGCGACTGTCAGGACAAAGGTGATCAGGCGCAGGCGGAAATAGGGGAAGAGCATTCCGAAGGGCACCAGCAACTCGATGAAGAAAACGCCGGCGCAGGAGGCGATCTGGAACCAGTCCGGGAGCTTATCGGCAAAATAAGCAAGCGGTGTGGGCAGGGGCTGGGTGAAATAGTGATACTGCATGGCGGTGAGACTGCTCCAGGTCGGATCGTTGCTCAGGATCTTGACCAGACCGGACATGAGCATGAGCTTGAAGAGCAGAAAACGAAAGAGATAAATCAATACGAAAGAGGGCTGACCGGTATCGATGAGCCTGCTCTCGCCCTTCAGAATCAGGGACCAGAAAAAAGCCAGAGGCCGCCAGGAGGCTAGAAAAATCGCCAGAAATCCGGTCTCCAGAAGAAGCGCGTCCCACTGGAAAGACATGAAAGTCTGGCCGACCGAAATGATCGAAAGATAGAGGAACCATGACGCGAAAAGCAGCGGACCTTCGAGAATTCCCAGAAATGCCAGGAAAGAGAGAAGCGCTCCCATCCAGGGAACCAGGCTGAGAAAAGTGTCGTCGCTTGCCAGCCAGAAAATGCTCGGATGGCTCAGGGCGATATTGAAATCGACCGGCCGGCCGCCGCCAAGGAGCTCGTTCACCGGGATGATACCATCCGAGCCGTAGAGCCCCTGCATCTGCACGGCGCAAGAGATGAAAGCCAGACAATAAATCAGTGACAGGAAGCGAAGGAATAGAAAAGGAACTACTCTTGCTGTCTCGCCTTCCCTAACCATCTCGCCTCCACCCAGAATTTGAGCTTCAATATAACACTTGCAGCCACCAGACAGGCGAGACCGGTTGCAAGTCCCATGTCACTGAAGGACACCACTACGGCGTAGGCATAGTCCCAGGGCAGGTGCAACCTGGCGGGCAGGGAGTCGATATGGGCGAAGGCGAGACTGGAGAAATAGAGCCCGGCAATTGTGAACGCCGGGATAAAGACCGCCAGGAATATTTTTCTGGTCAACACCAGAGCTATATACCCTGGTTCAATCCTTTCTGAATGCCCAGTTGCTCTTATCGAGCTCCCTGACATCCATCTCTTCCATGGTTTCTATGAACGGAATCAGCCGGCTCAGGCTGCCATCGTCATTGTCCCCGAAAAACTGACTGACGATAATGGCGTTGTCCTTGAAGTCCTGGATCTTGTAAGGGTCGTCCTCGATGATCAGGGTGGTGGAAAGGTCATAACCGAACTCTTCGGTGCGCTTCAGGTCTTTGGCGAAAATCACCTGGAACGGAAAGTACTCGAACTTGCGGACACAGTCTTCCCGGTTCCAGACAAAAATCGGATTGATCCCATCAGGCACGATCCTCTCGACTATCCTGTCCACATAGGCAGGCGATCCAGCCGACCAGACAGCTATGTCGAATCGAGCGGCGGCGGCAGCGATGAGCTCTGTGGCATGGGGCCTGAGATAGACCTGGAGCGGATCTATCCGGAAGTCCGGCTCCTTATCAAGAGGCTCGACCCGGGAATGGATGAGAGTCTCATCGAGGTCGAAAACAATCAGTATGGGTTTCCTTTGCATAAGCCTGAAATATTACACTGTCAGGAAGACACTGGACAACTGGTGATGCTCAGCATTTGCGGCGGCGTGGCGTCAGCCTGATAAATGAGCTCCACCTCTATCGGCCGCTTCTTGCCGGGAGCCAGCTCGAAGGTCGAGAGAGCCGGGCCCTTTTCACCCCGGTGAAGCACCACATGGAAAAGCTCGCCATCCAATTTCAGCGTGCCCCGGAAAAAGACATTCGGTGCCGGTGGATCGAGAAAATCCAGGCGCCTGGAGTCGGTCTTTACCGGGCAGTCCAGACGGAGGGTAACGGCTCTTGCAATATCGCTCTCATTGCTCAGAACCAGGGTGATCTTGTAGAGTACCCCGTAGTTGCCATGGGCAGCATATGCAGTATCAGGGTAGCGCACCATCAGAGGTGCGGACTGCACCTGTCCTGTTCCGAAAGTTCCCCCTCTCAGTGAAGCGATAGGAAAGCAGGTCGTCGTATCATCGGCGGTGATCGCCACATCGCGCCGGCCTTCCCAGACCGATCCGGCTGCAACACCTGACACACGCCCGTATCTGATCGGACCCGGCTTCTCGGGATCACTGGGAGCACCTTCCCGGGGACCGGCAAGATCGCCCTTTCGAAGAAGGTCGAGAAAACTCGCCTCCGAAGGAAGCCCGTCTTTCGAGCCGTAGAGCGCCAGGGTGGCGACTCGCACAGGCCCGTCGCTCCGCAGCCTGAAAAGAACATTGCGACCGTTGATAGGAGGACTGAGACTGGCAACCGGTATGGGAAGCCGGGCAAAAACTTTGCTTTCGCCGGGCTTCAAAACCAGACTGGCGGGATAGCCGGACTGGCTCTTGCCCTGGAGAAGCTCGGTACAGACCCGATCCCCGGGACCGGCGAAAGTCTCTTTTGCCTTCACGAGACCGGGCAGTTCGATGAAAGGCGCATCCGGTTGAGAGAGATAGCTGGCACCTTGCAAGAATTCGACCCGCACAGCCTTTTTACCGCTATTGCCCAGCACCAGGCCGATATCGAGATCCGCCAGGTTGCCGCTTTTCACGGCATTGGCGATATGGTGCGCGAAGATCTCGAACTCGCCTTGCAATTCCCGGTCCAGATGAGCCCGCCCGTTGACCATGCCCTGTTTCGGAAAGGTGGAAAGCAAAATGCCTTCTTCGCTCACCACCTCGGGGCTGTTGCTGTTCACCACCGGCCGCTTATTGAGACCACCGGGAAGCGGCTCGATGGATAAGGCTTCACCGGCTGAAACCGGCAGTAAAGAGGCCATGGCGAAGCCGGCAAAGACTAAGGACCCCTGAAAAAAATTCTTTATCAGATCTGTGACTCCGAAAAATAGCTACAGCTAGAGATCATAACAAGGAGAAGGTTTTGTTTCTTTTTGGAGCGGGGAAGTTGTCGAAGTGAAATACATAATTCACGATCTCCTTATCGTCGCCAAAAAAGAGTTGCGCCACTGCAGCCGGGACGGACATGTTCTGGTCTATTCGGTGATCATCCCGGTGATTTTCTACCCGGTGACTTTCATCGGGATCTCTGAATTCGCCCTCTGGAGGCAGGGTCTCTCTGAAAAAAGCCCTCTTCGAATCGCCGTGGATTTAAAGAGCCAGGCCAGGGTCCCGGAGCTCATTGCCGAGATCAAAGAATCGAAGACCGCCCGCCTGGTAGATGTGCCGGATCCCATGAAAAGCCTGGCGGAGCAGAAGATCGAGGGCTATATCGAAGTCCAGGAGCCCCGGGGCAAGACTGTCGCCTATGTCAATCCCAGCAGCGACAGGCACACCGAAGCAGGTCTCCAGATCCGCTATCTGGCCAGCTATGCTCGTTCGAAAGCCGGCGAGAAAGAGCTCAAGCGAGCCGGGCTCACCGGTGATTTCCTGAACGTGCTCTCCATCGAGACCGAATCGGTGGAGTCCCTCACCGGCAAAGGCAAATCCATGAAAGACATGGAAGACACCATGCTCGCCACCAGCCTGATCTCCGCCGGTATCGCCATCTACACCCTGATGGTGGTGCAAGCCGGGGCGATCTACCCGGCCCTCACCGCTTTCACAGAAGAGCTGGAGAAAAAGACCCGCAGCACCACCCGCCTCCTGCCCGTAGAAAAATGGGTGGTGGTGGCCGGCAAGTTCGTCTCGGTCTTCATCATGGCCACCTGCTCCGGTCTCCTGAACATCGCCAGCCTGGCGGTGGTGGTAGCCTATCTCCTGCACCGTCTGCCTCTGGAGCAGACCAGCCTGATTCCCTCGGCGGACAGCCTGACATGGCAGAGCCTGGCCATACTCGCTCTTCTCTACCTGGTATCGGTGGCGTTCACAGCCTCGATCTATTGTCTGGTCGGGTCCGCCGCCAAGAGCTTCAAGGAAGCCCAGAACACCTCATCTTTTGTCATGGTGCTGAGCATGGCCACGCCGGTGATCGCCATACTGCCCGGCTGGACCCTCAACTGGGCGACAGCCTTCGTACCGATATTGAATGTGGTGCTTGCCTGCAAAGAGATATTTACAGGCAATCTTTCCACCCTTCCCCTGATCGCTGTTTGCCTGGAGACTCTAGTCGTCTCCGCGGTCTTCATCTATCTCAGCCAGCTCGCCTTCTGGGGTCTGGAGCCCGGCAACCTGTCCAAGAGCGCTACTTGATTTATTGCAACCGGAGAAAAAATGGGACTCGAAGCCTCGCACCTGACCAGAAGATATTACGACGCCAAACGAGGCGAATTTCTGGCCGTGGACGATCTCTCATTCTCCTGCGGGAAAGGGGAGATATTCGGTCTACTGGGTCCTAATGGAGCCGGCAAGACCACCACCTTGAGGATGCTCACGACAATCATCAAGCCCACCAGCGGCAGTGCCACCATCAACGGCTTCGATGTGCTCAAGGATCCTCTGGCGGGACGAGCGCAAATCGGCTTCGCCTCAACCGACACCGGTCTCTATGAACGCCTGACCCCGCGAGAGATACTCGACTACTTCGCCCGCCTATCCCGTTATCCGGCGGAGAAAATCGCCGGGCGGATCAAAGAGCTGTCGGCAACGCTCCAGATGGATTCTTTTCTCGATACTCGCTGCGAAAAGCTCTCCACCGGAATGAGGCAAAAGGTCTCCCTGGCCCGGGCCCTGGTGCACGACCCGCCGGTGCTCATTCTAGATGAGCCCACCACCGGTCTCGATGTCATAACCAGCAATATGCTGCACGGCTTCATTCAGAATTGCCGCAGTCTCGATAAGTGCATCCTATTTTCGACGCACATCATGAGCGAAGCCGAAAAGCTCTGTGATCGGATCGGAATCATCCATGGTGGCAGACTACACGCCATCGGCACCCTCGACGAGCTTCGCGACAAGACAGGAAAGCACTACCTCGAGGACATATTCCTGAGTATCGTCCAGGAGGAAGTCAGTGAGACGGTTTGACCGAACCGAGATCGCCACTGTTTTCCGCAAAGACCTGACCGAGGTTCTGCGCGACTACCGCACGCTCCTCATCATGATCGTCTTCCCGGTGATCATCTACCCCATGAGCCTGGTCCTGCCCGTGATCATGGTGGACTATATGAAGCGGGACATGCAGCAGGACCGCAAGTCCGTGGTCCTCGAAGGGGATTATAAGAGCGCCGAGAAGTTTTTCAGAAGAGAAAAGAAAATAAAAGTGGTGAGCTTCGAGAGTCCGGAAAAGGCTCTTCGTGCCCTGGAGAGGAAAGAAGTCGATTTGATCGTCCGCTTTCCGCCGGACTTCACGAGGACGATTGCAGGAGATATGAAGGCGAAGCCCAAAGTGGTCATCGTGTTCAATCCCAAAGATCCGAAGATGGCTCTCTCCATAGCCTCGGTGCGAATGACTCTCGGAGAATTCCGCAAAAGCGTCGTGCAGGAGCGCTCGGCAAGCCTTCAATATAAGCCCCCCGAGATCTACGACATAACTGTCAAGGACGTGAAGGTCAAACAGGAAGGCACACTTCTCTCCCAGCCCATCCGTACCGTGGTACCTTTTTTCTTCTTCGCCATGATCATCCTGGCGGTGGTCTACCCGGCTATAGACATCGTCACCGGGGAGAGGGAGCGCAACAGCCTCACCCTCCTGCTGGTGTCACCGGTCTCCCGGCAGAGCATAGTGCTAGGCAAGCTCCTGGTCATATCCGCTTGCTCGTTCACCACCATGGTGCTCGGTCTCACCAGCCTTTTTCTGGTCTTGAGCTATATGTCGTCGACCCACTCGGAGATGGATTTCACTTTCTCGCCTCTGGGATTTCTATTCTGCATCCTGATTGTGACACCACTGGTGGTCTCGATGTCCGCCATGGGACTTTTGCTCGCTTCCCTGTGCAAGACTTTCCAGCAAGGTCAGGGCTATTTCACGCCTTTCCTCATCGTCGGCATTGCCAGCTCCGGTGTCTGCAGTATGCCTGATCTAAAGCTGAGCAGCGGCATCGCCTTCATCCCCATAGTCAATACCGCTCTTTGCATGAAAGAGGTCCTGAGCGGCTCTGCTGACTGGCCCTGGGTGGCGGTCACCTTCACGGTATCCATAGTCTTCGCTCTTCTAGTCTGCCGGGTAGCGACAGGGATGCTCGACCGCGAAGAGCTTCTATTCGGTCTGGAAAAGCCCAGAAAGATCAGATGGCGCGACGGCGACTTTCTCCGAGAGCTCCTTGTCCTCCTGGTCCTGATTTTCCTGCTCATGTTCTACGGCGGTCAGAGCCTGCAACTCTGGGATATGACCTATGGCACGATTCTCACTCAGCTCCTGGTGATTGCGCTGCCGGCATATCTTTTCCTCAAGATTGTCCGGGAGCCGGTGCCCTCCACCTGGCGATTGAAACTGCCGACTCCTGCCCAGTTTGCCGGGGCCCTGCTGCTCACGCCTCTCTGTGTCCTCGCCTCAATCATCATTTTCGAGCTGCAGAGCAAGCTGGTGCCGGCCCCGGAGCTCTTCGAGACTCTTTTCAAGAAAATGATCGACCAGTCGGACAAACCGCTCTGGGTGGTCATCCTGGGTCTGGCTGCCGCTCCCGCCATATGCGAGGAGATCCTCTTCCGGGGCACTGTCCTGGGTCTGGTCCGGCGCCGGCTCGGTCCCGTGGCATCCTGCATTACAGTGGGACTGCTATTCGGTCTCTTCCACACCAGCATCTTCCGAATTTTTCCTACCGCCGCTCTGGGCACGGTCCTGTCCGCCGTGACCCTGGCCACCGGCTCGATCTTTCCGTCCATGATCATCCACTTGCTCAACAATGCCACGGCGGTAGCGGTCACCAGAGGCGGCTCCGAAGCTCTCCTTTTGACTTACTGGCCCCTGGCGGTTCTCAGTGGAGCTGGCGGGGTGGCTCTGATCTTCGGGTCTCTTTTTAAATCTAAATTCGGCTCAATGAAGAAGAAAGAAGAGTAAATGTGGGAACATAACTCTAAGGGAGCTGGAATCAATGGGAATCGAAGCCAGGGCTGACAAAGGAAAAGGAAACGCCCCGGGACCTGCTACGCAGTCCGGGTTGAATGTTTTCGATGCTTTCCACGAAGTCGACAACAATTTCGAGAATGTCGCCGAGCTCGACCTCTCGGACGATCTCCTCACCGGTCTCAGCAACGGGCCTGCAGATGCCGATCTCAAGCTGGCACGAGACCTGGCGGGATTCGGACCGCGCTCGGACAAAGATTTCAATGCCCTGGTGGACAGGGGCGACGAACAGAAAGTAGCACAGACCAACGCGGAGCAGCCTGTTGCGGAGCCCGCGGTTTTCAGCGTCAACCCGGAAAGGGACCTCCCGCAGATCGAGGTAGTTAACAAGACTGAGACCGCCGAAATCCCAGCCGTGACCGAAGCACAGATGACAGCCTCGGTGGACAGAGCCAAGAATCTCCTTCCGGCAGGCAACCGGTCCACTTTCGAGAATCGTATGGGTATGGTCGGTGACAGGCTCAGCAGTTTGACCTGAAGGCAGTTTGAACCAGATTAACCTCGACATCAATCAGCACAGCCCCATGGACCCGGTATCATCGGTAGACAGGATCGCCCGGGCAGTGGAGCGGATTCTGACTTTCGACGGCTGGATCGGAGAGGAGAAAATCTTCGAGGGCGAAGACCTGGTCAGAATCAGCGAATCAATCGCCCGTCGAGCCGCGGAGCCAGCCAACTTCGTCAATCAGGGCTTCCACAACACCTCGGTGACCCAGTCCAAAATGCGTCAAATGCTGGAAACAGACCCGGCAGGCGTAGCCGAGACCCTGGCGGACCTGGTGACTACAGGACGAGCCCGGGTAGGCGGAGAGCTGATCGAAGTCGAGCCGGAGAGCCTCAAGCTCGATCTGGAAGCCCGGCTGGCCGGCGACGAGACGATCATAACCATGGGTCTGCGGGACGCCGCCGGACAGCTGTTCGACCTGCTTTTCACCCAGGCTGTCTGGTGCCGGCGCCGGGACCAGCGCTATGAGTATCGTTTTCACCAGGAAGAGCTGCCTGATAAAGAGACCCAGGCTACCGGCGAAAAGCTCTACCGGCTCGACAATCAGGTGGGCGGGCGCCAGGAGCCGGTCTATGAAGGACCCTGTCTGGGACCCGGAGAAGCGCTTCTTCTGAGCCAGATAACCGACGGCGAATATAGCGGCGTAATCCTCCATACCTCCGTGGCCGGACCATATCCGGGAATCAGCAACGAAGCGGAGCTTCAGGAAGCGGTGACGAATTACCACGCCAGGACGAAAAGACCGGCACAGGTTGTGGTTTTTGCCAACAATCTCTTCGAGGCATCCTATCCTTCCAACGGTCACGATCTCCATATGATCACCGCCATCTGCCATGGCGAGAGCAAACAGTTCTTCTGCCAGAGCTTCTGGGGGCGCCAGATCGATGCCGGTCTGAACGGCATCGAAGCCTCGGTCCTGCTCCGCGCCATGGTCCTCCCGGACCGTATCCACGGGATTCCGCAGGCCTACGACAAGATCCCCGCCCACCAGCGGGTCATCGATCCTGCTTACCCTGTGCGCCCTGCCGACCGGGCTGAGAAAATGATCACCCTCAAGCAGACCCTCACCAATCTCTGCGACCGCCAGCTCAAGCTTCAGAACTCTCCTGAGGCCCGTCTCCGGAAGAAATACAGAGAAGATGTCCTGGAATGGGAAAGAGCCTACAAAGAGCATGTCAAACTCTTCGGCGAGTCGATTCCGTTCTCCCGACCGAGACCGGAGCCACCAGGCAATCTCTAACCGACAAATCTCCAGGCTAAATGCGTTAAAATATGGCACTTAACTTTCATGTCTGTTTTTTTTTTTTTTTT
>JAGQHH010000531.1 GCA_020431945.1 Cyanobacteria bacterium HKST-UBA02
GCTACAAGTCCTGGAGATCCTTGCCCGGGGCGGCGAAGAGCATGGCCGCCTGACAGTGGTGGAAGGCTGGACCATATTCGACATATCCAGAGCCATAGCCGCAGTCCCCTCCCTGAAGATAAGCGAGAAAGAGGCCCTGACCCTGCTCAAGGATCCTGCTCTGATAAAAGACATCGACCCCGGAGCAGCCAATCTCGAAGGCTATCTCTTTCCGGACACCTATTTCGTCCAGGTGGACACCACCGCACCGGAACTGGTCCGCTCCATGGTAGCCCGGTTCAAAAACGTCTGGTCGAAACATCTCGAGAAGACCGCCCGGGCCGCCTCGGTACCGGCACACCATGTAGTCACGGCCGCCTCGGTGATCGAGACCGAGGCCAAGCTCGCCGCCGAGAGACCCCTGGTGGCTTCGGTAATCTATAACCGCCTGCGCAAAGGAATCAAGCTGAGCATGGACTCTACCGTGGTCTATGCATCCAAGCTGGCCGGCAAGTGGAAAGATGACGGTAAGGTTTACAAGAGTGACCTGGATCTGAACTCGCCCTACAATACTCGTAAGTACCGGGGGCTCCCCCCGGGGCCGGTTGGCAATCCCGGGCTTTCTTCCCTGAAAGCAGCTCTTGAGCCAGCTTCGACCAATTACATCTATTATGTCCGGGATCCGGATCGAAATGACGGAGCACACAGCTTCTTTGCCAACAGCTCCGATTTCGACAAAGCGGTAAAGAAATTGAGAGACTGGGAAGAGCGCCAGAGGAAAGCCGGATTGCGCTGATTACAGAAAGAGGGGACGTTAGCCGTGGTAAAAGCTGAAAGCCGCCTGCTGGAGAGAAACAAACCGCTCAGAGATGATGTCAGGCGACTGGGATTCATGCTTGGCGAGACCATCGCGAGGCTGGAAGGCGATGATGTCCTGGCTCTGGTCGAGGAAATAAGAGCCATCTCGAAGTCGATTCACCGTCTCGATCCGGAAAACCGGGATGCAGCCGAAGAGCTGGGCGCCAAGCTCGCCGAGATCACAGCCAGGGTCGACATGAAGACAGCCGGGAAATTGATCAAGGCTTTTCTATGTTATTTCGATTTGATCAATATGGCCGAGCAGAATCACCGGCTCAGACGGCGAGCCCAGAAAGAAACGGACAATCCGGAGAGCATCCAGACCGGCTCCCTCGACGACCTTTTCGCCGATCTCGATCCGGAGAGCAAAGAAAAGCTCAAGGGCATCCTGGCAGAGCTCGATATCCAGATAGTGTTCACCGCCCACCCCACCGAAATAACCCGGCGTACTGTGCTGGTCAAGCAGCTCGAGATGGCCAGACAGCTCTATCTCCGGGACCATCCTCCCCTGACCCGCAGAGAGCAACACCAGATCGAAGAGCACCTCGCTTCGGTGGTGGAATCCCTCTGGCTTTCGGATCACATTATCTATTTCAAGCCCGATGTCATCGATGAGGTGCGATATGGACTCTATCTGTTCGACAGCGTGGTCATCGATGCGATTCTGGAAGTGCATGAAGAGCTGCTTCAACACTGCCGCGATCTTGGCGCTCTAAGTAAAGACGAGCCCATGACATTCACCACATTCGGTTCGTGGATCGGCGGCGACCGC
>JAGQHH010000532.1 GCA_020431945.1 Cyanobacteria bacterium HKST-UBA02
GGCTTGCCCCGGAACTGCTCCGGGGCTATGTAGTTTGCTTTTCCCACCACCGAGCCGGTGATGTCGTTCTCGATTTTCTGAGCTACCGAGAAATCGATGAGTTTGACTTTCCCGTCCGGCTCCAGAATGAGGTTGTCCGGAGTGAAATCGCGATGGACTATGGGCGGGCTCTGACCGTGGAGATAAGCGAGGACCACGCACATGCTCCGCATGAGCTCGGCCACCGTGCCCTCGCTCTGCGGACCCTCAGCTTCCACCAGGGCTTTGAGAGTAGTCCCGTCGACTTTCTCGAGGACCAGATAGGCGCGGTGGTCTTCCAGAAAGAGGTCGAGGAAATCGACGATTTGAGGGTGATCGAGCCTGGAGAGCATGTTGGCCTCTTCCTGAAATTTCTCTGCCGACTGCCTGCGCACACGGGCGTCAGGGAAGACAGGGAGCACGAACTCTTTGAGCACCACTTCGGCTGCCACCGAACTCGATATCGTGCTGTGTGCATAGTAGACAGTGCCCTGTCCGCCCACGCCGATCTTGGCGATCACCCTGTACTTGCCGTTATTGAGCACTGTTCCCGGCTCCAGAGGCGTGAGCTTGTCACGTTTGGGGGGCGCCGATAGCTCCAGGAGCCAGAGCTCGGTATAGCTCATATTGCTCGTCGGCGGTTTGATCAGCTCCAGGTCCTCTTCGTCGAAACGTGTATGGCTCTTGAGAAAATTGACGAAATAGCTCCGTTCTTCCGGCACGAATATATCGCCTAACCGGATCCTGATCGTGTTGCGGCCGGGGGAGTGAATACAGACGAGATAGTCCAGGGACGAGCGCTTGAACACCGGCCGCTCCACCGTAACTTTCTGGACGTCGCTCATCCAGACGAAACTGTTCGGTCTGTAGCTGCTGGTCAGGAGCTGGTGCTTGACGGTGGCGATACAGTCCCAGCGCAGGGCTATGTGGGTGGGTCTGAAATAAGAGTGCAGGGCCCACCAGGCGCCGAGCAGACCGGCACCACCATATATGATGCTCGAGAAACAGCTGAGCCAGCCGATCGCGACAGTCACCGCTGCCGATGTCGTCGCACCGCTGGCTAGATAAGGCTTGAAGGGCATGACGAAAGTCTGCTTGAGGCACTCCATCATCGGACTCAAGAAGCCGAACATCATCCCGAGTATGTAGACGGCTGCCACTGCTATCAATACCATGGGAATGAGCTTCTCGATTTGCCTGATGAACAGATAGAAGTCGGCGTTGGGACAGTATTCGATTACTTCGTCTTTCTTGAGCAGCAAGCCGCGCCCTTCCGGAGTGAATTGCACGTAGGTCCTTGGTGCGTAAGTGAGCTGTCCGGAACTATCTTCGGTAAGGTCCGACGGGTTCTCGTAGAGACCCGAGCCCTTCAGCCATTCGCTCGGACTCCGGGGAGCCGGGTGCGGTTCTCTGTAATCTTCTTCGAAGCTCATCTAGCGCCTCTTGCCTCCCATCTTCAGGATGGCTTCGATTACTTCTTCGATGGCCTGCGGCCGGTCTTCCGGCTCCATTTGAGTGAGGGCGGTGACCAGCTGATCCATAGAATCCGAGATCTTACTGTTCGCGCTCCGGGGGCTGTTCACCGAGATCGGCTCCGGGTCGAGACCGGTAAGGAGAAAATAGAGCGTGGCTCCCAGGGCATAGAGATCGCTCGATTGCCGGGCTTTGCCGCGAAGCTGCTCCGGTGCGATATAGGCTTGTTTGCCGATGATGGTGCCTGTGGCTGTGCCGAGGAAGAGATTGGCGGCGCCGAAATCGATGAGACTGATGAGACCGTCGTCGTCGGTGATCAGATTGGAAGGGGTGAGGTCTTTATGAATCACCGGCGGGTTTCGCCCATGCAGGTAGGCAACTATGTCGGCGATTTGCAGGGCCCAGTCCAGGACTTCTCGCTCGTCCTGGGCTCCGTGCTCCTGGACCAGGCGTCTGAGGTCCTGGCCCTTCAACTGCTCGATCAGAAGATAGTGTCTTCCTTCCTCGACGAAGATGTCAATTACTCGAGCTATACGGGGATGATCGAGAGAAGCCAGGAGCTTTGCTTCTCTGGTGAGAAGCTCCACAGCTTTCGCCTTCAGCTCCTCATTGCTGTCGTCAGGAACCACCGACTCCTTGAGGATCATCTTGTGGAGTTTCTGGTCTTCCAGACTGGCCACCTGATAGATTGCCGACATGCCCCCGAAAGCCACCTGCCTTTCGACCTCCAGGCTCCCGCCCCGGACTTTCTGCCCCGGCTCCAGGGGAATGAAATTCGTCGAGCCGAAGCGCCTGGCTAGCTCTTCTTCCCAGAGCTCGGTATAGCCCAGGGATTCGGTCTTGCCTTCCCCGTGCAGATAGGTCCTGGCTTCCAGGAGCTCGGGAAAAGAGTCCCCACCCCCGCCCCAGACATCGATGGCTACGATGAGATCCTCCAGAGCCTTTTCGCCCAGACGCCCCAGGCTCAGGTTGATTCGGCGTCCGTCATTGAAAG
>JAGQHH010000533.1 GCA_020431945.1 Cyanobacteria bacterium HKST-UBA02
AATAGAGGGGCTTTATGCCACTATTCACCATGTCATCTCTTAGCGCTAACTGGGTGATATACACAATCAGATTCACAGGGCTTGTGTCATTGATTTTGTTAAGCAGAAGCCCTTAGTTTGTAAACACAGTTTCTTTACATACACTTCGAGTAACCTACCAGAATCGTCTTCTACATTGAGTTTTGCCTGCTTTTCTTCCGCCAGGAAAGGAAGAGGCAGAAAGCGTTCAGTAATGAAAAACCATCGAAACGGGCTTCTCATCGCCCTCAGCATCGCATGTCTTCTGGCTGCGGCTGTATCGTTTTCCCTGTTTGGCAGCCGGAGCTCTTCGAAAGCTCTGCCTGAGAAGTACACCGTCGGGGTCAATTATCCCTGGCACAACTACGGTCGAGACTTCGGCGCCAGTGCCTGGGGTCATGCTGGTGTCTCCGAGCCCCGGTCCCGGAAGGAAGTAGAGGATGACTTCGCTTACCTCGCTTCTGTCGGGGTCGATTCGGTACGCTGGTTCGTTTTTTGCGACGGCCGCTCCGGTATCGTATATGGAGGCGATGGCACGATTACCGGCCTGGACGAATATGTCTTCCCCGATCTGGATGCAGCTATCGAAATAGCGTCCCGATACCGGATCCGGATTATCTTCGTGCTGGTAGACTTCCATCTCTTTCGAGAGCGAGAGCTGGTGGCCGGCGTTCAGGTGGGCGGCAGGCTCGATCTGGTAGCCGACGCCAGGTTGCGCAGACAGCTCCTGGAGAATGTCTTCATGCCTGTATTCCGGCGATACGGAAATGAGGAGCAAGTCCTCGCCTGGGAGATCATCAACGAGCCCGAATGGGCCATGAATGTCGACTTCAAGCGCGGTGTCGTGATTGACCGCATCGCTGCCGATACCATGGTGGAGTTCGTCCGTGAGGCTGCAGCCGCCGCCCATGCTCATACCAGGCAGCCTGTAACGGTGGGAAGCGCCGGCTTCGCCTTCCTCCGTCTCTGGACCGGTGCCAATCTGGATTTTCTACAGGCTCACTATTATGGCTCTCTGCTGGCTCCTCTGCCGTCAGCCGGCAGTTTTCGATTTGCCGGACCGATCATCGTCGGTGAGTTTCCCTCTGCTTCTTCCGACCGGGACATCGCTCAGTATCTGGATACATTCAGGAAGAAAGGCTATGACGGTGCTTTCGTCTGGAGTCTCAACGGGCGTGATTCTTCGTCGGGCTTGAGAGGACAGGAGAGACAACTGCGCCTCTGGCTCTCCCGGAGCAAACCGTGATATCAGGAAGGAGGAGGGACACCGCCCTTCTCCTTCTTTGCTTTCGAAGCAAAATACTAAATGAGCTAGTAAAAAGGAATACTTATCGAAAAGCGGAAAAGCGAGGAAGACAGGAAGTCCTCCTCGCTTTTCGAATCAGCTAGAGCTGGCTCCGGATCAGAGCTTGACTCTGCCTCTGAGAATGTCGACAAACATCACCCAGTCGCCGATCAGGCTGTAGACCGGATAGGTGAAGGTAGCCGGCTTGTTGCCCTCGAAAAGAGCGTGACCGAGCCAGGCACATCCGTACCCTGCCACCGGAGCGAGAAGCAGGAGGAGCCAGTTCTGGCTCAGGATGCTCCAGGCGATCACGGCAAGCACGAGCCAGCTCCCGAGAAAATGCATGCGCCGATTGCGCACGTCGGAATGCTCGGAAAGGTAGAACGGGTAGAATTCCCGGAAAGTGCCAAACTTTTTCATTGGTGTCGTCCTGGTTATTATCGCCTCTATCCCAGTGAGACAGAGGCCTGTTCGAGAAAGTCGCTTGCCTGACAGTAGAGGGAATCGCCGAGCGATCGCAGTCCGGCGGCGAGGGATGCCGGATCGCCGCTGGTCGGCGGGTCGAGCAAGCGGAAACGATAGAGGTCGAAGGGCTCTTTCGGCTTGTCGCGGTCGGACTCGACGCGAAGCCCGATGCGCAAGAGCTCTTTCAAGCAGTCCCCCATAACCGACTCAGGCATGAGCAAGGCGCTACCGGAAACACTGGCATGGTCGCCGGATTCGATTTCGGCAGCCAGGGTCTCGAGACGGTGAGCGAGAAGAGCGGTGTCTGAGGCGAGGATCATATAGCCGCAACCGGCAAGATATGAGGTGGAGGCAGGTGTCCCAGTCCGACGGAAAGTCCTGCGACGAGGACGATCGTCAGCCTGAGCTGGTATGGGAATCTGATTCAGGAGTTCCACGAGCCGGGCGCGCTTATCGAAGAACGCTTGCCGGGCTGTACTGGAGCTTGTCATCTGAGTCTCTCGTTGTTGTTGTTGAGGATGATGGCGCGCCGTGCCCTTATCAGGTCCGTTCTGTCAGCAGAACAGTTCCGGCGCGCCACCAGAGGTCAGCGGGGCTGCCTGGAATTACTTCTTCTTCTTGGCGGTCTTGTCCTTCTTGGCGTCGCAGCCGCCGTCGTCCTTGGCGCCGTCGCCGTCCTTGCCGTCCTTGCCCTTCTTGTTCTTCTCGCGCATCTTCTCGATGGCTTCGGCGTCTTTCTGGCGAGCCCAGATTTCCTCGTCGGAGTGGCCGCCAAGCGGATTCTTGCTGGACATTTTTGGATACCTCATTGCTAGGGGTTGTTTCACCTCTCGAACCAGGCGCACCAGGACATCCTCAGCTGTCGGAAGACAGGAGAGGATACGGGCGCGCGGGTGCTGAGAAATACTTGTCGGGAGTTTTCTGGTAGCTGAAAGGTTCGTTTGGTGAATGACTGTCTCTATCAGATCTCATGAGGTAGACAGAATCTCTTGAGAATCAAAAAGTGTGAAGCGACCTCGCGCAATATTTGTAAGCATTGCTCGGAAAGTTGATTGTTTTGTCGTTCCGGGTTGTCGAGAGCCGCCAGGGCTCGACCTCTTGGC
>JAGQHH010000534.1 GCA_020431945.1 Cyanobacteria bacterium HKST-UBA02
GGCCATATAGCCGTCCCGGGACGTCGGTCCCGACGACCGGGAAAGCACCAGCCGGGCATCCCGCACAGCCTGCCTGATATGACCGCTCCGGAGATTGAGGTCGGCTTGATTGAGAAGAGCAGCATTATTGAAGGGATCCAGATGAAGAGCTTTGTCCAGGAGCTCCCGGGCACGCTCGAACTGTCTCTGCTGGACGCATAGATAAGCCAGGGAGACTTTCGCCTCCACATAGTCCGGCTTCCAGCGCAGGGCTGTTTCCCAGTGCTCCCTCGCCTGGGCGAAATCCCCCAGGGAGAACTCGGCTCCGGCAAGACCATGCCAGGCCGGAGCGAAATTCGGGTCCACCGCCAGGGCATGCTGGAATGAGGCACCGGCGCCCACGAAATCGTGACTCTTGAACTGACGCAAACCCTGGTTATAAGAGTAGAGAACCACAGTCTTGCGGACCAGAAAAGATGTCACCCCCAGACCGATAAGCAACGATACTAGAAGTCTCTGCCAGTAGATCGTCTTGCGGGTCACCTTCAGGCTGTGCGGGTCCCGGGGCTCGGTCAGGGCGCATGATCGACCAACCAGCTCCGTGAGAGCCTCGAAATCTTCCTGGGAGAAGAGGAAGGACGGAACATAGTGGGGCAGCAGGATCGAGCGCAAAGCGCGGGGACCATGCTTTATAGCAGTGAAGATGGTGAAGCGCCGCACTGTCTTGTTGTACGAGAAGATCCGGGTGAAGGCCAGCTCCGGCTCCACCGAAAGAGCCACTATCGAGTCGAAAGGAATAAGCCTGCCCAGACGCCAGAGCCGGATCCCCTTCTCGCTCACCCTGACTCCGCCGGACAGAAAGCGGACGACATGGAGAAAAAGGCTGAAGAAAACGAACCAGAGCACCAGGGCCGCTATCCAGCAGGAGACGATCCGCAGCACCCAGGCTGTGATTGTCGTGGCTCCGGGAATGAGTGCCACCGCATCTGGTATTGCCAACACCGTCGCGATTACCACCGCGCTTCTCAGGGCAAAAAAGACCAGGGCCTGGTGATCGTATCTGAACTCTTTTTCAGAAGTTTCCAAGAGGGACCGAATTCTCTACTATTGACAACAAACCTCTTCCCCTTACATTAAACACCTGGTAGATTTAATGTTCCAGGTCATCCAGACATCCAAGTGATCGCCGGCGCATGACCGATAAGCCTCTTTAGTCGGGGAATTTTTTGGGAAAAACTAGACAGAAGGGTTTCAAACAACGGATCATGACTGTTGAAAATGCACTGGATGTTGCAAATGCCTTCACCATTTCACCGAGCTCTTCGGTGGTGAAACCGTTTTCAGATACCATATATGAATCGCGAATAATTGAACGCTAAGTCAAGAGACCGAATGGGGGTAAAAGCAAATCGTGGCAAGTGGAAATGAGGCTAATACGCTGAAAATTCTGATCATCGAGGACGATGTCAACATCGCCCGCCTGATCGAACTGGAACTTGGCTACGAAGGTTACCAGGTATCCGTTGCCCACGAGGGCAATCAGGGGCTCGATCTCTTCAAGAAAGACCAGCCCGACCTCGTCCTTCTCGACGTCATGCTTCCCGGACTCGATGGAGTCGAGGTTTGCAAACGGCTCCGAGCCATGTCGAAAGTGCCCGTGATCATGCTTACCGCCAAAGATGGCGT
>JAGQHH010000535.1 GCA_020431945.1 Cyanobacteria bacterium HKST-UBA02
TCAGAATCGCCGCAGTGCAGGCTCTCGGTCTTTATAGCGGCGACGGCGAAGCGGCTATTCCAGCGCTTCTCGAGATGCTCGCCAGCGAGTCGGATCAGAGCATGCGTAATGGCTTGATCTATGCTCTCAAAAATCTGGGCAGAAACAATCAGGACGTGGCCAATGCCTTCATGAAACTACTCGATGGCAGCGGCAGAGAGCAGAGTCAGATACTCACCTATCTTTCGGACTTCGGCCCCCTCATGGCACCCCTGACACCAAGATTGATCGAGCTCCTCGGCAGCCCCGACCGGAATACTCGAATGTACGCGGCCCGCACCCTGGGCTCCATCGGCAGTGCCGCAAAAGATGCCGTTCCGGCTCTTACGAAAGCGCAGGAGGACACCGACAGCTCGGTAAGGTCCTACGCTCAGCAAGCCCTTCGCAATATCCAGGGCGGTCAGGGCACCATGTGACGGCTTCCCGCACGCGCTCCGTGGTGATCGCACTGCTCGAGATCAAGCATCAGGCCCGATCAGGGATTGAAAACAAACAGGAAGGTCGTGACGAAGTTGAATCCGGCGTGACCGATGATAGTAGTGGTGGTATTGGTGAAGCGCCGCACGATACCCATACACATCGACCAGATAGCGACCTGGACGATGAAGATCGGAGCATGGCTGAATTGAGCGTGCAGCACGCCATGGAGGATAGCCGCAGGAAGAATTCCTACCACCGGCTGTAGTGCCCCCCGAATCAGCGTCTCTTCGCCGACCCCGGCGAAAATAGCCGTGGCCAGTCCCATCATCACTGCGATGCCGAAATTGTCCGATACCGCGAAAGTCCCGGAATTGTAAGCGGAAAGCTTGGTGGCCAGGTCCTGATCGGTGAGACCGTGAGTATACAGAGACCAGATCAAATCGTAGGCGAAGCTGAAACCGATCAGACCGATACCGATGCCGACATGAGCCATGCTTGGCTTTTTCCAGCCCAGACGATCTAAACATTCTTTCCAGTTCCTGCTGACTAAGACGCCGATTCCGCAGAAAGAGACGAACACCAGACCCAATCCGTTATAAGAGAAGAGCGTCTCCACCGAGATCGGAACTGCGAATGGCAGGGACGGAAAGTCCATGGAGGCGGGATTGACCACCTGCAAGAACCAGCCGAAAGTGGTGATGAAACAGAAGAGCCCCACCATATGCGGGATCGACTCGGGGATGAAGACCTTCTTGTCGATGATCGAATTGATCACCGACATGTGGTGCCGGACAGGACCCGTGATCGCCCGCAGCGAGGTGATACCATCCAGGAAAGTGAAAAGAGCCGAGATGAGCTTGCGCATCGGCAAAACCAGGATGATGAGACTGGCCAGGGCCATCACCATCGTCACTTTGCCGATCCAGGGCTGGCTGAAGTCCTGACCGAAAAGAGCCATATTGAGCTCGAGCAGAACGAAGAAGCCGATAATGATCCGGACAAACCATTCGAGCCATTTACGCTTTCTGGCTCCATGACCCATCAGGGCCAGGATCGAGCATCCGAGAATTAGAATGAAATCCAGCAAGGCTGCGTCTCCGAAACGATACTAAATGAATGGGGTTCTTCCTAGATTTAATGTTTGACGACCATGATATGATATTGTCAAGACTCAAATAGCCGGGTATCTTCTATGATAGAGAATATGATGCCAGTTCGCCCGGCTAAAACACCTGAAGTTCGGAGGTGAAAACACTAGATGAGAAAACGGATTTTTGCATCGGCGCTCCTTGCTAGCGTTCTTGGACTTGGAGTATTCGCCACGTCCTCGTTCGCCAGCGGACCTATCGTTATCGGTCCTGCGCCGGTACCCGCCATGCCGTCCGCACCGGTAGTCAACAGCGTACCGCTTCAAATGAAGCTGCTCAATAGCTACAAACAAGTCAGAGCATTCTGGCTCTCTAGAGCTATCGTTCGCTGAATCGGCCATTCTGGTAATTCGGTAACACGCTGATTAAGTACCTTCGGACTTGAGTTACGGGTCATCCCTGTGGGTTGACCCGTTTTTCATTGACAAATTCTAGACCCAAAGAAAATGAGCCGGGTGAACCGGCTCATTTCAGAAAGTGCGACTGTTGAGTGCTTACTTGGCTTCAGCCTTTTTGTCGTCATCCTTGGATGCTTCAGACTTCTTCTCTTTAGAAGCTTTCTTCTCATCCTTGGTAGCTTCCTTGGCGGCCTTCTTTTCAGCCTTTTTGGCTTCTTTGTCAGCCTTGGCGGCTTCCTTGTCAGCTTTCTTTGCGTCTTTGTCGGCCTTCTTGTCGGCTTTCTCGCCGTCTTTATCAGCCTTCTTGTCGCATTTTTCCTTCTTGTCGCACTTTTCGGCTTTCTTGTCGCACTTCTCTTTCTTGTCGCACTTTTCAGCCTTCTTGTCGCATTTTTTCTCGCACTTTTCGCCTTTAGCCGGAGCGGAGGCATCGGAGTCGTCGGCAGCGAAAACAGCGCCGCTACCAAGCAACGACATCATAACGGCGAGAGCCAGGGCATTTCGAACCATTTGATGATTCTCCTTCAGGGGACTACGATTCGCATCCTAACACTTTGAAATTTTACGCACGCCTCACTTAACAGAGCATCACCCTACTCCTAACATGCAGTTAACAGCCCCCTTACCGGGGCTTTCAACTTACCTAATACGATCCGACCGGTTATTTCGCGAGCCGCAGTATGACTTCGTCGGTGCCGGCCAGGTTGAGGCGCTCCCTGGCAAGGCGCTCGATACCGGTCGAGGACTTGTAGCTCGAAAGACCGTCCCGGAGCTCCTGGTTGATCTCTTCGGCCTGGGTCTGTCCGGCCTTGAGGGCGAGTTGCTGGTTGTGGAGGAAGAGCTGACGCTCGACGCTGCCATGTATGGAGCGTCCCACCTGCCAGATAGCGAAAAGACAGACAACCATCACCAGAAGGTGCCGGAGAACCACTGCATTGTCGTTTGCTTGATCGCTCATCGCTTGTCCCTACCTGTTCTTATACTTTGGCGGTGGCTTTCTTGGAGCTGGGTTTGCTGGTGCATTCCTTCTCCAGAGCCTTGAGAATCTCGTCGACCTGGGCGTTGAAGTCACCGGCGACCTTTTCGACACGTTCTTTCGAGGTACCCTCGAAATACAGGCGAATCAGAGGCTCGGTACCGCTGGGACGGATAAGGAGCCAGTTGCTCTCATCGAGATAGAGCTTGAGACCGTCTTTGCGTCCTACTTTGCTGACCTTCTCGCCGGCAAGCTGGCTGAGGGGCTTGTCGGTAAGCCTCTTCATGAGCTCTTTCTGGGTATAGTCGTTGAGCTTGAGATCGGCGCGCAATCCGATGAACCGGTCGCCGACTTCGTCCTGGAGGTCTTCCCAGATAGCCGAAAGGGGTTTGCCTTCGTAAGCCATCATCTCCACCAGGAGCAGGTTGGCGAGAATGCCGTCCTTCTCGGGGATATGACCCTTGATCGACATACCTCCCGATTCTTCGCCGCCGATGAGGATATCGCCTTTGCGCATCTCTTCGCCGATGAATTTGAAACCGACAGGAGTCTCGATCACGTCGAGGCCATAAGTCTCAGCCAGGCGGTCGATGAGATGAGTAGTAGCCACGGTGCGGACGATAGACCCTTTCTGTCCTTTGTTCTTCACCAGGTGACGGGTGAGCAGGCAGAGAAGCTGGTTGGGAGAGAGATAATTGCCGTTCTCATCGAGGACAGCGAAGCGATCGGCATCACCATCGGTGGCAAGACCGACATCGAGCTTCTCGGTCTTCACCATGCCGCTCAGGTCGCGGAGGAACTGCTTTTTGGGCTCGGGCATACCGCCGCCGAAAAGCGGATCACGGAAGTCGTGGAGGACTTTCACCGAGACCCCCCATTGCTTGAGGATATGGTCGAGATAGCCACGGCTCGTGCTGTAGAGGGCGTCATAACCGACTTTGATCCCGGAGCCGCCGATTTTCTTGAGGTTGACGATCTTGCCGATTGCCGCCAGATATGGTGGCTGAGGATCGAAATGCTGCACCTCCCCGTCCGAGATCGGAATCTCGGAAGGCGTTGCAGCAAGGCGCTGGACGATCTTGTTGGTGATATCGTCGGTGGCCGGACCGGCATACTCGGGAATGTACTTGATCCCGCAGTATTCGGGCGGATTGTGACTGGCGGTGAATTGCAGAGCTCCGGCGGTGGGCTCGTGCTGTGTCGCCCAGGCAATACATGGAGTGGGCACATCACGGCTCGAGACCCGCACCGGCACACCCATGGCCATAAGGACCTTGGCGGCGCGCTCGGCGAACTTGTCAGCCAGGAATCTGGTGTCGTAGCCGATCAGCATCGGCGTATCTTTCTCGTAGTTCTCCCGGACATAGAGACCGACAGCGTAGGCGACTCTCTCGACGTTGGCGAAGGTGAAGTCTTCGGCGATCACGGCTCTCCAGCCGTCGGTACCGAATTTGATTGGCTCTGTCATCTACAAGTGAACTCCCTTTTTTCTTCTACTGACTATTCAAAACTCAAAGCGTCGAAAGATAAAGGCTGGTGTACTCATGTACAGCGTCCCAGGCTGTGCGTGCCTGACGCTTGCCGGCTAGCTCCGGCTCCACCCTGATCGCTCCCTTGGATTCGACCCGCTGGGGTCTGAGGTTCTGCAAATCGGCATCGCTCTCGAATTCGA